>NZ_GL830978.1 GCF_000188195.1 Succinatimonas hippei YIT 12066 | reverse complement strand
ACTCCGACGAACAAATAAACCTTATGCTCTTTACCAATGGTCGTAAAGACTCATGGTTTTGCCAGCCCAATCGACCTCGCAGCTTACTCCGGGCTTACGAACAATATGACTTGTAAACTCATGCTCTTCAACATAGTTGCCGTAATCCGTACAGAATTTGGTGTATTTGACCGGTATTTTATTTTCTTTGCGTGTTTTGGCGGCATATTCCTGCCACAACAGCTTCAGCGTAACTCCGACCCGACGCAGCTCCGAATGGATTTCACGGTAGTCAGGCTTGGCATAAAAGTCATCATTGAGGTATTCATACTTGTGCGGATAAATGAGCTTATAAACTTCATCTTCGCTTTTGGTTATAACATCTCGATAAGAAAGATTCTGCTGTTGCGCAATTGTGCATACTTCGTTAACCGGACGTCGCGAAATATGCCGTGAAGCGGCTATTTCGGTACGGGACAAGCCTTTATCTCTAAGCTCGAGAATTAATTTAACATTTACTTTGCGGATCATAAT
>NZ_GL830977.1 GCF_000188195.1 Succinatimonas hippei YIT 12066 | reverse complement strand
TAAGTTTTAGCGATCCTTAAGATCATGGTTATGAGAGTTTTAGGGGAAAAGAATATACCATCGTTAAATAATGTAGTATAAAGTGCAGTTAAGTTGTAAAGACTTATTCCGCAGCCGCCTAAAATAATTGGCAGTCCTGCCCTTGCGCCGTCCGGAAGGAAAATATTATGTTGATTTTTGTTTATTTCATATAAGAATTTTTCCGGACCTAGAGCACTAAATACAGTTAATGCCGGAAGGTTTAATGAGTTGTATAAGGCGTAGTCTGCAGGAATTGTTCCTTTAAAATTGCGGGTAAAATTTTGGGGAGTATAGGCTCCGAAAGCTTCGGCCTCGTCATTAAGAATTGTTTTAGGGTGCAGTTTGTTTTCGGCAAAAGCTAAAGCGTAGGCAAAAGGCTTTAAAGCGGATCCCGGCGATCTGATTGCTTGTGTTAAATCAAGCTCGGTATGTCTGTAATCTTTGGACCCCGCATAAGCACAGACGCTGTGATCGGCGTTATCGATTACAAGCGCAGCTATTTCCTCATCAGGTAATGACTGCTCTTTAAAAGAATCAATAAATTTATTTAGTGTCCGCTGAATATCGCTGTCTATAGAAGTTATAAATAAATTTTGATCTTTGTGTTCTTTAAATAATTTATGTCCCAAGTGAAAAGCTGGTTCATATGGATAAGAAAAATTGCGGGGAAGTGGTTCGGACGTTGCCGCAATTAAAATATCTTTTTTTATAATCCCGTCTAAATACGCTTTTTTTAATACTTTATCACGATAATGCTTGGCTCTTTGATAAAAGCGATCTGGACGGATTTTTTCAGGAGATCGCGGAATTGCAACAAGAAGAGCGGCTTCTGCAGGTGTTAACTTGTCAGGCAGGTGATTAAACCAGAACAAAGAAGCTGCTGTTACGCCTTCGATGCCGCCGCCAAATGGCGCAATTGTTAAATAATCGTCAAGTACTGCTTTTCTTCCGTGAAACAGTGTAAGGTGTACCGCTTTAAACGCTTCTTTTAATTTATTAAGGTAAGTACGCTTGCCGGGCTCGTTGAGCCTTATGACCTGCATGGCGAGGGTAGATGCACCGGATACTATTTCTTGATGTAAGACATTAAGAGAAAAGGAGCGGATCACAGCTATGGGATCAACTCCAAGATGGTAGTTAAAACGTTCATCTTCTGCTGCAAGCAGCATTTTTAAATATAATGGATCAACATCATTGCTGTCAGTCTTAAAGCGATATCGGGTATCGGGGGCCGGTGTATATGCGATAACGGTATTGTCTTTACTAAACGCGATTTTTCCTATTGAAGATGTTTTTGTCAAATCCGGAGCACAAAATGCAGCGATTATGATAAAGATAAGCGCTGCGGCAAACATCAGCAAAACGCCGAAGCAAAGGATTTTGATAAAACGATTAATTTTCATGAATAACAATTTCTCCGTTATTATTCAGTGCAGCTCTTAAAGAAGCATCATTTAAGCAATAGGCAAGACTTGACGGAATTATATATTTGCCGGGATATGCTCCGCGCAAAACATAAGCCTTTATTATTTTGCCGTTGTTAAAATCACTTAAATTTAAAAGTAACTCATGACTGCTGTGCTGACTAATTACGTATGTTTCACTTGTTTTTATGAAAGGATATTGATTTTCATAAGGTAAGATCTCTCGCTCAAAGATAAACCCCGACGGAAACAGATCACGCACAATAATTTGTGAGTTATATGTCGCTTGTTTTGAATCAATTTCAAGTTTGACAATAACTTTTTCATTTTGTAAGACGTTATAGGGAGGTTTTAAAACTTTACCTCTTTCATCATAGAATGTTTTTGTAAGCTTAATGCCTGAAGAGGTATTAGCAGGAGCCTTTTGAGTTTGTCCGAAAATTGCTGCAGTAGCATAGATGCCCTTATTTTCATCATTTTTATAGCTTATATCGTCATTTGCGCTTAAAACTTTGCAGGAAACCGTTTGGCGTTTTTCGTCAAGATTAAGTGCTTTTGCGGCAATAAGTATTGATGCTTCATCAAGAGGGCTTAAATAAGGATCGGAAAGTAAATTTATTCCGAAAGCTTCGATAAATTCATTTATTTTCAGAAATTCACCGCTGTATGCAAGTGCTTCTATTAGGCTGTAGCATAAGAAAATCTTGCCTTGAGATAAAGGATCAAGAACAGAAAGACTGTTTATGAGTTTTTCTCTTTCTTCTTTATTAAGTTTTCCTTTAAGTTTCCTGTTGAGTGTTTCAAACTCGGCAGCTGCATTTTTTGCTCTGTCTATAGCTTCATTTAGCCTGTCTCTATCACCGGATAACGCAAAAGCTTTGATAAAGGCGCTTTGTGATAAAAGATCTTGCGGTCTTTCTTCGTCAAAACAGTAACGCAGTGCTGCCAAATTAACGTTGTTGTTTTGGGTCTGCACAAAGTATGCTACTGCCTTTGCAGGATATTGTGCGGTCCTTGACAACTGCAATATATTGTTATTTATAAGTTTTATTATCGGTTCTTGAATATAAAAACCTTCCTGTTGCATTAAAAATAGAGCCTGTGCGCCTAGTGCGTCAATATATTGTTGGCGCTTATAATCATAAGTGTCTGCATTAAAAGAGCCTGCTGCATTCAGATATGCGCATAGAGCATCGATATCTTCATCAATTGCGGCATTGACGGTTGGGTCGTCAGCTAAGTTGGTTCTGCTTAAAATCCGCAAAGCGCGTTCTTCAGTCGAAGGTGAAGATAAATTGTTTAAATCTTTGATGAATGCAGGCTGATTGATTAAAGGCAAAGGACCTGTGCATAGAGATCTGACTGCTTCTTGATCAAATTTTTCTTTAAATTTAAAGGTAAACGTGTTGTTGGGAGCAACATAAGAACTGTGCTTTTCCAAGCTGCTTGGATAAGAACTTATAACATCAATAGGATAAGTTTCCTCATAGGAATAATTATCGTTTTTTACAAGCACATTAATTTTACCTTGACCTAAACCTAGAGTGTTAAGCTGCAGCGTGGTTTTAGATAGGGTATTTAACGGCGTACTTACTGTTTTATTTAAAGAGCAGGCAACAGAACCGCTGCATGCGATATTTACCATAAATTTTTCATGTAATTCTTCAAGATTGTTTATAGTGAGCTTAACCTCCGATTTGTCACCTTTGATTAAATAATTCGGCAAAGCCAAATCGACTACCGCTTGGTCTTTGACGGTAAAAATAGAAGATAAAGATCCGACTTTATCGTTATTCCACGCAAAGGCCATCAAATGCAGGGCCCCTGAAAAATTAGGAATGTCAAAATTGATTTGCGCTTGTCCGTTATCTGCTTTTATAACTTTGCTTTCAAGAGCTATAACTTTATAAGGAACAGAGCTTAAAGATTGCAGCAAGGAGGCTTCAGCCATGCCGCCATCTCCGTAGCCTTGGTTGTTTTTTTGAGCCTTTTTGATGATATTGCCGTAAGAATCAAAAATGTCATAAGAAAGACGCGGCTTATCAAAAATGGATTCAGGTTTAATGCCTTTAAAGCCTGTAAGATTTAAAACTCCTTCGTCTACAAGATATGCTTTGATTAAGGTATTGTTATCAGCACCTTCAAGTTTAAGAGGAATGGTTATGCTGCTATTTGGCTTTATATCATTTTGTTTAAACTCAGAGGAAATTGTAATAATTGATTCATCAGGTTTAAATTGCAGATAGTTAAGACCTATTGCGCGGCGCGGGTTATGTTGTTTATCAACCGAAAAAACAGTTAACAGGGCATGGGTTCCGGGATAAAAGTCATCGTCTAGTTTAAAAGTAAATGAATTATGTCCCTTTTCAACTTTTATATTTTGCAGTTGGCTGACGCTTTTGCTGCCCAGGGCCAAGATCGCGGAGCCTGAATAAGGACTTTCAAAAGTTAAAGTAATATCGTCGCCTTTTTGATATTGTTTTTTATCAGAACTTAAAACAAAACGCTCCGGAACCTCAGGAGTAAGGTAGGAAGAATAACCTTGATAAAAACGCAGGCTCGTTAATATTCCGTCACTCTTTGCTTCAATTAAATATGATCCGTCGTTAAGCTTGATGTTTAAATTTAAAGGATCGTTTGCACTTTTGAAATCAAGCCTTCCTGAGGTTAAAGGTGTTTTTGACACGATTTGCTTGAACTGCCAGCGGTTATCGGTAAACACATATTGATAGTCGATATTTTCTTTATAAAGCGTGTAGCTTCCTTTGCCGATAATACTTTTCCCTTCAGGAGAACATAAAACGAAAGAAAGAGTCTTTTCATCGGAATTTAATTGGGTTTCTTTTATCCCGATGAGGTTGTGCGGAAAGTCGATTTTAACTTTATTATTTAAAGTAATATTTTGATTATTGGGGGTAATTAAATTGACGTTGACAGTAGCAGTTTGCGGAACATTATTGTCAAAAACTTTAATTCTAAAAGAACTGTTGCCTTGTTTATCCGTTACGGATTCGGGTAAATTGTCAAAGTTCGTAAAATCAGCACTGTCCTTTGCATCAATGGAAAAGTGAAAGTCTTTAAATTCGGCAAAAGGATGATTATCAACTGAGTAGTAAACGTTAGGGTAGAGTTTAAGATTTTCTGCTGCAGTGCCATAGTTATAAGAAGCGTTGAGTTTTAATATATTGTTGCCGGCACTGATTTTTTTCGGCACTTCGGTAAATTTTGCCGAAACAATATTCGGAACAAACTCGTTTACGTTTATTGATAAATTTTTAAGCAGCTTATTCCCTGAATACAGCTTAAATGTCCAGAGTCCGCGCGCAGCTTCTTTTGATAATGGATAGTCATAGGAATAATATCCCATACCTTTGTCTTTAAGTACTATATTTTCTACATTAACGCCGCGAGAGTTGAAAACTTTTAATGTAAATTTTTTTTCTTGCACGGCTTTAAACAGTTCATCACGGACTATAGCGTTAAAGTGAACTGTATCACCGGGTCGATAGATTCCTCGCTCGGTAAAAAGATAGCAGTTATAAGGCAGAGTACTTACATCCTGACCGTCATTGCCTTCAAGAAAAATAGGGGATTTGCGTAAATCAACGGCAAAAACGTCATTGCTCTTTGCGGCGATAATGGCAAGAGGAGCATCGGCATTTTTGCCGTTAAGATAGTTTTGAGGTATAAAAGCAAAGCCGTTTGGGTCGGTTACAGTCTCATAAAGCGCTATATTGTTGCGTGTCAGTAAAGTTAATTTTGCATCTTCTATAGGATTTACGTCTTTAAAACTTTTTATTGCCGCATAAAGCCCGTCAGAACCTTTATAAACGGTTAATCCCAAGTCTGATACTGCAATAATTTTGCCTTGATAAAGAAGGTCGGTATTAAAAAGATCGTTTCGGTTATTTATATCAAAATCTTTTTGCGCGACAACGGTAAGATAAAGGCCGCTTTTATCCATGTCTTTTGTTAATGAGCTTATATTAATCGTACTTTGCAATTTTTCATTTTCTTGCCCGTTTAACTGCAGCTCTTTTTCTAAAATTAAAATACCGTGATTTTTTATCAGATCAGCGATTTCATAACGTGAAATGTTTTCAACGCTGTAACGGTAAAGATCAAGGGCATTAAGATCAGATAAGGATAATTTGTATAAATAAAGCTTAACAGCTTGAAGATTTACGGTGTTAAGCGTTATTGTCGGTTCGCTTAATGTAGTTACGTTGCCTTTTTCTAAAGTTAAAGAAGAGGGTGCTTTTGCAAGCGTAAAAGTTTTTTTGACATCTGCTGACAATTTTAAATCGTTTTTAGAGGCAAGGCCCTTTTTTAAAATTGCAGTATAGGAGGTTCCGTGCCTTAATGAGTTAAGGCATAAAGTATTTTCATTTAAAGAGGGAACAGCAGTTATCTTTTTGTTATCAGAAAAAAGCTCAATAAAACCTTCAAGGTTAGCTTCGCTTTTGGAGCCCTGCATTAAATCATTAAATAAAAAACATACAGAAGGCGGGGTAATTTCCGATCTTTCAATTATTTTTGTAATGGTGAGATCTGCAGCCTGAGCTTGCGCAAATAATGCAGTGAGTATTATTGCAAGCGGTATAGACGTATGGCGCATATTAACTCCTTATTTGTATGCTTTTTTAGTTTACTTTTTAAAACCTAGAGTAAACTTAGGATAAATCAAGTAATTTGAGCAAAAAGGCAAGAACTGCAATATTAATGTGTCCGTCGACTTTGGCGAGAATTTTAAATTTTGTATCTTTAATGGAGTTGCCGTCAAAAGTACAGATGGGCTTAAAGTTTAGTATCTTTTAATGTTTTTCCGTCAAATGTGGCTATTATTGCATGTTTTGGGTTTTTGATGGTTTTGCCGTCAAAGGTTAAAATTGTTTTAAAATGTGAGTCCTGCAGCTTGTTTCCATCAAATGTTGCAATGGTTTTGAATTTCGGATCGACTAATTTTCTTCCGTCGAAAGTAGCAAGAACATTAAAATGATCATCTTTAATTGTAGTAGGCATATTTAACTCCATATTGTTTGAATCTCTCTTTTTAGTTTAGGTGCTTTTTGCATGATTCGTTAGTTTTTTTATTAAATTTGCAGCTTGATTTTGTTTTTAGCTAAAAAGATAATCTACATTGAATTTTTAGAGTAGAAAAAGGATCGAGGTTATATTTTAATGGCTAAACCCGGTGCTACAGGTTTAAGAAGGATCTTAAACGCAGGCTATTACAGTTTTAAAGGATTTAAGGCAGGATTTAAGTATGAAGCTGCCGTACGGCAGGAGCTGTTTTTAGCTATCCCTCTTACTATCTTGTCTTTTTATCTTGCTGATGATTTAGCTGTTCTTTTGCTTTTAATTGTTCTGCCGTGGCTTACTATCGCTTTTGAACTGGTTAACTCCGCGATTGAGGCGGTGGTTGACCGCATTGGAAATGAATATCATGAACTTTCCGGCAGAGCTAAAGACTTGGGATCTGCATGCGTGTTCGTGCTTTTAATTTTAACTTTGTTTGCTTATTTTGCTGCAATTATGTCTAAATTTGCGTTTTGGAGTTTTTAGTGGCGGATGTGAATGACGAATACTTTATGTCTCTTGCCTTAAGTCAGGCACGTCATGCTTGGGATTTAGGGGAGATTCCGGTCGGTGCCGTTATAGTTAATGCAGCAAAAGAAATAGTATCTGTAGGTTGTAATCGGACAATTATTGACAACGATCCTTGTGCTCATGCTGAAATCGTGGCTTTGCGCAACGCAGGAAAAATACTAGATACATATCGTCTTACCGACCTTACCATGTATGTCACTTTAGAACCTTGCTGCATGTGTTCAGGAGCCTTGATTCATGCCAGGTTAAAGCGTCTTGTATATGGAGCAAAAGATCCGAAAACGGGCGCATGCGGATCTGTTTTTGACATCCTTATCGATTCAAGACATAATCATAAAATTGATGTTGAGGGCGGAGTGCTTGAGTCTTCTTGCTCGGATCTTTTAAAAAGTTTTTTTAAAATGCGGCGCAGTATGCAGAAAGAAGGCAGAGACTGGATTTTAGAGCGGGGCATGACGCGCTTTTGGCAGAAAAATCGTTAATAGTACATAAGGATTTAACATGGATTTCTCGGTTTGGACTGCTTTTTGTTTAGCTTCGATTGTTTTAGCAATGGCTCCCGGTCCTGATAATTTATTTGTTTTATCTCAAAGTGCTATCTACGGTCCGCGCTCCGGAATTATTGTTGTTATAGGTTTATGTTCGGGGCTTGTAATTCAAACGTTGTGCGCAGCATGCGGTATCGCGGCAGTAATAGCGGCAATTCCGGCTTTATTTTTTGCTATAAAGCTTGCAGGTGCTTTATATCTGTTTTATTTGGCATATAAAGCATGGGTTCATGCCAAAGATGAAATAGTGACTAATGAGAGCTCAAAAAAGACCGGTCTTATGCTATGGCGGCGCGGTCTTATTATGAATATTACCAATCCTAAAGTTCAGATTTTCTTTTTAGCTTTTTTTCCGCAATTTGTTGCAAAAGATACGCAAGGCATAGATTTGGTACTGCAGATGGTGATTCAGGGAATTACTTTTATTGCAGCTACATTGTTGGTCTTTTCTGCTGTGGCTTTTTGCGCCGGAGCTCTTGCGTCCAAAGTCAAAAGCCCAGCCTTCCGTTTTTATTTAAATAGGCTGTCGGCGCTTTTGTTTGTTGTTTTAGCTCTCTCAACCTTGTTTTTAGGTTAAGATTCCGCTTGTATCGTTAAAAGCGGAAATACTATTTACAGCAGATCTTTATAAATTTGTGCGATTTCTCCTACGGTAAGCTGTACATAACCGTTTGCTATAAGCATATGCTGACGGGTTAAAACCATATCCGTAAATTCAAGGATTTGATTTTCTTTCATGCCGTAGCTTGATAGAGGTTTACGCTGCATAAGAGTTCCGCATAGATTATCACTTTTAATTAAAGCGTTTTCCTTGGTGCAATTGAGAGTTGATGCAATAATTTCTTCAATGTCATCAAGAGCTCCGGTAGGATTTTTAGCCGCATAAATTTTAAGTACTTCGTTAAACACTAAATAATTAGCTTCACCGTGAGGAATTTTTAATCTTATCGAAAGGGGATAGGAGAGAGCATGTACTGCAGCACAGCCGGCATTTGCGTATGACAGACCCGAAAGAGTTCCGGCCGTTTGCAATTGCTTGTAGCTTTTTTCAAGATCTGCAGCCCCAAGACTGGTAACGTCTTTCCATACTTCAAGAATTTTCTGCATGGCATCTTTTGCTAAGGCTTGAGAAAACGGGGTGGCAAGCGGTGACAAATATGACTCAAAAGCGTGAACGAAAGCATCAAAAGAGCTTGCTGCTAAAACTTTAAGCGGAATTCCGGATAGAAATTCAGGACAGAGTATCGCTTGATCTGCACAAAGGGCCTCATCATCTAAAATAAATTGGGCTCCTAAATCCGGAACATATACAGCACAATATTGAGTTACTTCAGAGCCGGTTCCCGGGGTTGTCGGAATTAAAATCAATTCACGGGCTTTATGCAGAGTGATATTCTGCGCAAATAGATTTTTTACGGGAACAGCTGTTTCAAGTGCCAAAAGCTTTGCCAGATCCAAAACGGCACCGCCGCCAATTCCTATAACCCTTGAGCATTGAGCTCCTGATTCGGCAGTTATCTTTTCAATAAGATTTTCTGAGTTCGGTCCGTGGGATATATAGTTATCACGGATAATAACGCGAGCATCTTTGACTTTATTTTCAAGATATTTATCAAAAATACGACTTTCAGTAAGAAGAAGATCGTTTTTGTTAAGATCAAGATAAGTAAGTAAGGAAGTTACATCATCAAAATTTATGATTTCACTTTTAATTCGAAAGGCTTTTTTGATAGACATAAGAAAATCCCCCAAAGACTTTTTACAGCATAAGACAAAGCTTTAAAAAGAGGATTGATCTTAATCAAAAGGGGGCTAAAATTTTTAATTTTTGCCTAATAGATCAAATAATTTGTTTAAAAAAGGCAAAAAAAACATCCCGACTATAAACAATAGTCAGGATTAATTAATAAATTTTGAAAATCAGCGGGCGCGGAAAGTAATGCGGCCTTTGGTCAAATCGTAGGGAGTGATCTGAACGGTAACTTTGTCACCGGTTAAAATGCGGATGTAGTTTTTACGCATTTTTCCGGAGATATGGGCCATTACGATATGTCCGTTTTCAAGCTGTACGCGAAAAGTGGTATTAGGCAGGGTTTCAAGAACAGTTCCCTGCATCTCAATGCTTTCTTCTTTTGCCATAAAAAAATCAAAAAAAATTAATACAACGCCCTGCGGGCACCAAAACTGCGTGAATTATACCTTAAAAAAAACTAAAAGGCAGAAGATCTATAATATTTTCCTGCCTTTTAGCTTATGAAAAAAGTAATCTTGTTTCATTCAAAAGGATAATGAATTCCCCAAAGCTGTCTTAAGGTGTCAGTCAGTTTTAAAACTTCAATAGTCTTTTGATGCGGCATTTCTTTACATTCAAGAGCACCTGTTTTTAAAGCCTCAAGACAAGACAGCAATTCGTATTCGTATCCTGTTACCTGCTGCGGAATCGGCACGACGCGAACAAGTTTATGATCGGTATCAAAAACTTCAATTTTTTCCGGGTTGTTTATGTTCGTTACTGCAATATAGCCTTTTTCACCGTAAATAAATCCGATACGGTCGGTAGGCCCCATACAGGTTGCATGTAAAGAAGCGAATTTTCCGTCTTTGAAGGTGAGTGCAATATTATCCATAAAGTCAACACCAGTATCAGCTTTTATACAGCTTCCTTCAATTTTTGCTACTTCGTGTCCGAAAGCCATTAAAGCAAAATTAAGCGGATAAACGCCGATGTCAAGTAACGCGCCGCCTGCAAGTTCAGGTTTAAAAATACGGTCTATCTGAAAAATCGGGTATCCTAAATTTGCTTGAATTGAATGAACTTTGCCGATAGTACCTATTTCAATCAATTTATCGATAATGCTTCTTGACGGCATATATCTTGTCCAAATTGCTTCAGTAATAAATACGTGGTTAGATCTGGCAAGAGCCAATACTTCTTCAGCTTGACAGGCGTTTGCGGTAAAAGCTTTTTCAACAAGCATCGCCTTTTTATATTGAATGCATAATTTGATGTTGGAGTAGTGCTCTGAGTGAGGTGTTGCAATATAGATTAAATCCACATCAGGATCTTTTAGCATCTCTTCATAAGATCCGAATGCTTTTGTCACATTGTTCTTTTGCGCAAAATCCAGAGCTTTTTCAAGAGAGCGAGATGCAATGGCATAAAGTTCAACTTCAGGATGCTTCATGCCGTTTATAGTTTGGGCCATTGTGGCAGCAATTTTTCCTGCTCCCATTATTCCGACTTTCATTATTACTCCTTATTTTTAACGCAGAGTGATGCTTAAACTTAAACTAGTTGAAGCGTTTTTCTTTAAATCATAAGAAAGAATAGGACTTTGTACTGCACTATCCTTAATAAGATCAATTTGCTCGCTTTTCTTTAACCCTAAAAGATCCATTATTTCTTTAGGATCGCTTTTTTGTTCACCGCACTCTAAGGTTGTGATTAAAGAGAAAATCGTATCATATGTTTTATCATCAACAGTGCTTTTATCATGTAAATTGATGATAATTCCGTTGATTTTATCCTCATTACGGGTAGGCTCAAGCGTGATGTTATCTGAGACGCCAAGAACAGAATTAGCATCAAAAGGTGGGATTGTGCCCAGATTTTGTTTTAATGCGTTATATAAAGTATTTTCAGACTGGAGAACGGCCGCAACCTCTTGCTGTGCTTCTTCTTTCTGTATTTCTTCATACCAGCCCCAGCCTGCAGAGATGAAGTACCATAATGCTACAAAGATGGCGATTAGCCGTAAATTTTTACGGATTTTTTCATTTTTTTCTTCTTTTAATTCATCTGGGGTTTTTAAATTATTTTCACTCATATCAAAATCACTTTGTGTGTTAAAAAGTTATGGACTTACACTTATGTAAGTATATAGAACCGTTTGCGCTATTGCCCTGAAAAATCTCACATATTTGCAATAGCAAAAAACATATTCCTTTAAAATGCACAAAAACAGTGCTTTAAACATTAAATTTATGTGATAAAACGCTGTAATGCATGAATATGGAGCTTTTTTTGATCATTTAGAAGTTATTTAAATGTATAATTATACAATTATTTTGAGGTTAGTTCTACTAACCTCTTGAAATATATCGATATTTTTATAAAACGATCCTGCTTGATTGAAAAAGCTTTTTGCTTCGTACCATCAGTTTTTCAGATATAAGTTGTTGCAGAATGTTTTTTCAATGACATGTCTTGATGCGTTATGCAAAAAATCTTCAAGAGGTTTTTTATGACAGATACATCCGCACCGCAGCTTAGTAAGTTGAACCGCTTCTTAAATGCTGTTGAAAGACTCGGTAATAAGTTACCTCATATTACCATGCTCTTTATTTATGCATTTATCATTGCCTGTTTGGTTTCCTTTGCTCTTTCCTTTGTTGATTTTGATTATATTCATCCGAATACCGGTAAAAAGATTGAAATCTTAAACATGTTGGCACCGGCCAATTTGCTTGATCTTTTTGTATCTTCGGTCGGTAATTTCATGGCTTTCCCTCCTTTGGGCATAACCATCGTTGCTACTTTAGGTATTGGTATTGCAGAAGGAAGCGGATATATCGGTGTTTTGCTTAAAAAGCTTTTAACTATTACGCCGAAGAAAATTCTTACTCCGGCCGTTATCGTAGTTTCAATTTTGTGTCATATCGCATCAGATTCTGCATATGTGGTTTTAATGCCGGTATCAGCTTTGATGTTCTATGCCTGCGGCAGACATCCTTTGGCAGGTATTGCTTGCTCTTTTGCAGGTTTGGCAGGCGGTTTTACTGCAAGTTTTACCCCTTCAATCATCGATCCTGTAATGCAGGGATTTACTCAGGCGGCAGCTCATACAATCGATCCTAATTATCAGGTAAATGTACTTTGCAATTATTTTTATGCGTTAGGCGGTACTATTTTCGTCATTGCTGCTTGCTGGTATGTGACAGATAAGATAGTTGAGCCGCGCTTAAAGCTCACTATGCCGCTAGATCAGGAGTTAAAAGATGATCCTGAATTAACTTTAAAGCCTATTTCCGAGAAAGAAAATAAAGCTTTTATTAAAGCAACTGCGGCTGCATTGCTGTTTTTCGGAGTATACGTGTTATTGTGCCTTCCCGAGAATTCAATCTTGCGTGCTCCGGACGGTTCGTTAACATCTCCTAAGTCACCGGTTATGCAGGGTCTTGTTCCTTTCTTGTTCTTGTTTTTCTCCATTCCAGGCGTTGTATACGGAATCAGCTCAGGATCTTTTAAATCATCCACCGATGTGATTAAAGCAATGGAAAATATCATGCATATGCTTTTGTCATTCATGGTGTTCTGTTTCTTTGCTGCACAATTCCTTTATGTTTTCGGCAAATCTAATATAGGTGCATTGCTTGCAATTTCCGGTGCCGAGTTCTTAAGAGATTTAGGTATGCCTTCCGGAATTACTTTGTTCGGTATTATTTTCCTTACCGGCGTGCTTAATATTCTTATTACTTCAGCAACTTCAAAATGGGCGATTTTATCTACCATTTTCGTTCCTATGTTAATGATGCTCGGAATTTCTCCTGAGCTTACTCAGGCAGCTTTCCGCGTCAGTGACAGTGCAGTTAACGTGTCTACTCCGCTGTTTCCGTTCTATCCTCTGCTTATTATGTATTGTCAGCGTTATGCCAAAGCAACCGGCGTAGGTACTTTGTGTTCTATGATGATTCCATATACTATCGCTTTGCTGATTGTTTTGACTGTAGTTCTGTATGCCTACTGGATTATAGGTATTCCTATCGGTTTTGACAGCGGTTTTGATTATCCTCCGAAGGTTTAGGGTTAAGGATTATATATGGAATTAAAAGAAGATTTAGTAGAACGCTTTATCCGCTACGTAAAGATTTCAAGTCAGTCAAACGCAGCCGGAACCGAAGTTCCTACTTCTGAAGGGCAGTGGGAATATGCTCGTCTTTTGCAAGGTGAACTTGCAGAGCTCGGTTTTGAAGATATTAAATTAAATGAGCATTGTATTCTAACTGCTCGTTTAAAAGGTAATTGCAAAGCCGATGCTATCGGCTTTGTCTCTCATCTTGATACTGTTGATGTTGCTTTAAGTCCGGTTGTAAAACCGCAGATTATTGAGTATAAGGGTGGGGATGTCATTCTTAATGAAAAAGAGGGCATTTCAATTAAATTAAGTGAACATCCGGAGCTTAATAATTATGTGGGACAGAAGATTATATTCTCTGACGGTACTTCCGTTTTAGGTGCGGATAATAAAGCTGCCGGTGCAAATATCATGTCAGCCTTTGCCTATTTGAAAGAGCATCCTGAAATTAAGCACGGCGATATTTTGGTAGCTTTTGTTCCTGACGAAGAAATAGGTTTACGCGGTTCAAAACTTTTAGATTTAAAAGATTTTGATCCGTCTTATGCATATACTATTGATTGCTGTGCCGTCGGTGAAATAGTTTATGAAACTTTCAATGCCGGATCGGCTCGGTTAAAGATTGAGGGAATAAGCGCACATCCGATGTCAGCAAAAGGCGTATTGGTAAATCCGCTTTTAGTTGCGCATGATTTTGTTTCGATGTTTGATAGAAATCAAACACCGGAGTGTACTGATAAGAAAGACGGTTATTGGTGGTTTGTCGGTATTAAGTCTGATCCGATGTTTTGTACTCTTGATCTTCATATCCGTGATTTTGATAAGGCTAATTATCAAAAGAGAAAAGAATATATTTTATCTTGTGTTGATAAGCTTAAGGAAATGTATCCCAGAGCCAAAATTGATATCAAGATTGAAGATGTTTACGAGAACATCTGTAATAACGTAACTCCCAGCGATAAGCCAATTGCTATGCTGTATAAAGCATGCGATGAATTGGGCATTACTCCAAATACTATTGCTATGCGCGGCGGTACTGACGGATCGGCTTTGTCGGCAAAAGGTTTGGTAACTCCGAATTACTTTACCGGCGGACATAATTTCCACTCTTATGCAGAGTTTTTGCCGATAGATGCTTTGGAGAAATCCTGCAGAATGACGTTAAAGCTCATTGAGTTGGCTGCCTCTTAAAAAGTATCACCGTTAACCATAGTGAAAAAACCGGATTTATTCCGGTTTTTTCGTGTGCTTGGCATGCATATTTTCTAAAGGGTGAA
>NZ_GL830976.1 GCF_000188195.1 Succinatimonas hippei YIT 12066 | reverse complement strand
ACACTGAGTTTCTCCTCGCGATGATCTCAGCCCTGAAGGACGGGGTTTTAGCAGCTGATCTTTTTCGATAAAAAACCGGCAGAGAGCTCTTTTTACAAACAAAGATCTGTGATCCTTGTTATAATATTGCTTTTAATTTTTCAGTTTTTATTAAAGGCCAACCGTGCTAGAAACAATATCCTTAAACGAAAAAATCAAAGAAATGACTGAGCGCGCCGATGCTCTTAGGGGGTATCTTTGACTTCGAGACTAAAAAGGAACGTCTTGAAGAAGTAAACGGACTGCTTGAAGATCCGCAAGTTTGGAACGATCCGGAAAAAGCTCAGCAATTAGGCAAAGAAAGACAAGTTTTATCCTCAGTCGTATCCCGTTTTGACAAACTATATTCAGGTTTTGACGATGTCTTGATGCTTTTTGAGCTCGGCAGCGAGGAAGGAGATGAAGACTCTATAAAAGAAGCTTACTCCGAGGCTGATAAACTTGAAGAAGTACTAAACGCTCTTGAATTTGAGCGCATGTTTTCAAAACCCAACGACAATTCCGACTGCTACATGGATATCCAGTCAGGCTCCGGCGGAACTGAAGCTCAGGACTGGGCGGAAATGGTCATGCGCATGTACCTTAAATTCGGTGAGAAACACGGTTTTGACTGCACCGTCATTGAATGCTCGGAAGGTGAAGTTGCAGGAATAAAATCCGCAACTTTAAAATTTGCAGGTCCGTATGCTTTCGGCTGGCTGCGTACGGAAACGGGAATTCATCGCCTGGTACGCAAATCTCCTTTTGACTCCAATAATCGCCGCCATACTTCATTCTGCTCTGCCTTTGTCTATCCTGAAATTGACAATGACATCAAAGTAGAGATTAATCCTGCCGATTTGAAAATCGATGTGTTCCGTTCATCAGGAGCCGGCGGTCAGCATGTCAACAAAACCGAATCCGCCGTCCGCATTACTCATATTCCTACAGGCGTCGTGGTCAGCTGCCAAAATGAACGTTCTCAGTTTCAAAACCGCGATCAGGCAATGAAGCAGTTAAGAGCCAAGCTCTATGAGCTTGAACTTAGAAAGCAGCAAAGTGAACAACAGGCGATTGAGGACAGCAAAGCCGATATCGGCTGGGGCAGTCAAATCAGATCTTATGTGCTTGATGATGCTCGAGTAAAAGATCTGCGTACTCAAGTTGAATGCCGTGACACGCAAAGAGTTTTAAACGGTGATTTAGACCAATTCATTGAAGCAAGCCTTAAATCCGGGCTTTAATTAAAGGAAAGAAAAATGACTCAAGAGAATATTTCCGCAACCGGTGAGAATCTCAATAATGAAATGCAGGAGCGCCGCAATAAATTAAACGCCCTGCGTGAACAAGGACAGGCGTATCCTAACGATTTTCGTCGTGATGCCGTTTCATCCGATATTATCAAAGCCTTGGGCGATAAATCAGCCGAAGAGCTTGCAGCCGATCCTAAAACATTCACCGTTGCAGGCCGTATGATGACCCGCCGCATCATGGGAAAAGCCTCTTTTGCCACTTTACAGGACATGGGCGGCAAGATTCAAATTTACGTAACCCGTGATGCCTTGCCTGAAGGACAATATCAAGAGCTTTTCAAGAAACTTGATCTGGGCGATATTATCGGTGTTACCGGCTATGCATTTAAAACAAAAACCGGCGAACTTACTTTACACGTAACCGCTTTGCGCCTTTTAGTTAAAGCTTTGCGCCCTCTGCCTGAGAAGTATAAAGGTCTTACCGATCAGGAAGCCAGATGCCGTCAGCGTTATCTTGATCTTATCGCCAATGAAGAGTCCCGCAGAACTTTTGAGATAAGAACTAAGATCGTTTCCTTCATCCGCTCTTACATGGATAGCCACCGCTTCATGGAAGTCGAGACCCCGATGATGCACGTCATTCCTGGAGGAGCCAACGCTAAACCTTTCATTACTCATCACAACGCTCTTGATATCGACATGTACCTGCGTATCGCTCCTGAGCTTTTCTTAAAGCGTCTTGTAGTAGGCGGTTTTGAGCGTGTATACGAAATCAACCGCAACTTCCGTAACGAAGGTATTGATGTACGCCATAATCCTGAATTCACCATGATGGAATTCTATATGGCCTATCATGATTATCACGATCTTATCGACTTCACTGAAGATCTTTTCCGTAAGATGGCGCTTGAAGTTTTAGGCGATACCAAGGTTCACTACGGCAAAGAGGGCGAGGAAGGTCTTGATATTGATTTTGCAAAACCCTTTGATCGCCTTACCATGAAGGAATCCATCGTTAAATACGGAAACGGCATCACCATGGAAGATCTTGATGATGCGGAAAAGACTAAAGAATTATGCAAAAAGCTGCACATTGAAATCATGCCGTCATGGGAGCACGGTCATTTCATTGCCGCCTTGTTTGATGAGCTGGTTGAAGAGCACTTGCAGCAGCCTACATTCATTACCTCATACCCTGCTGAAATTTCACCTTTAGCCCGCAGATCAGACAGCGATCCCCGCTACACCGATCGTTTTGAATTCTTCATCGGCGGCCGCGAAATGGGTAACGGATTCTCGGAGTTAAACGATCCTGACGATCAGGCAAGCCGCTTCCACCAGCAGGCTGAAGCTAAAAAACACGGTGATGACGAAGCGATGTATTACGATGAAGACTATATCGTAGCACTGCAGCACGGACTTCCTCCTACTGCAGGCGAAGGTATCGGCATCGATCGTACCGTCATGCTCTTTACCAATTGCCATACAATTCGTGACGTAATTTTATTCCCGACACTGCGTCCGAATAAATAATGCACAAAGCCGTGAAATTAAATCACGGCTTAATTTTTTCATTTAGGAGCTTTAAACTTAAAGTGCTAAACTAAGCTCTAATAGGTTTTCTTTCTTTTCGAGGATAAAAATGCATCTTTTTCACGGCTCATTAGTAGCTCTCATTACTCCGTTTAAAGACGGCAAGCTTGACGAAGCCGCCTTGGAAAAAATGGTTGAGTGGCATATCGAAAACGGCACCAATGCTATTGTTCCCACAGGAACCACCGGCGAATGCCCGACCCTAACCGTAGAAGAACACGTCCGTGTTATCAAAGCTACCGTCGCTGTTGCTGCAGGCAGAGTTCCCGTTATGGCCGGCGCAGGATCCAATAACCCGGTAGAAGCTGTTCATTTCTCACAAGAAGCCGAAAAAGCAGGTGCCGACGGTCTTTTACATGTAGCGGGCTACTATAACCGCCCGAACCAGGCCGGCTTATATGCTCACTTTAAGATGATTAACGACAATACTTCATTGCCGATTTTCGTTTACAACATCCCGGGCCGTGCCGTAGTCAATATTCTCCCTGAGACCTTGGCTAAAATGGCTGAGCTTTCCCATATCTGCGGTATTAAAGACGCTACCGGCGATTTGGCTCGTCCGTGGAAAGAAAGAGCTTTAATTAAGCGTAAAGACTTTACCTGGCTGTCAGGTGAAGACGCAACCCAGGTAAGCTACAACGTGGCAGGCGGCGTCGGCTGTATTTCAGTTACGGCCAATATCGCTCCGCGTCTTGTTGCTAAAGTTCAAAGCTTATGCGCCGAAAACAAGTGGATCGAGGCACGTGAACTTCAGGATAAATTGATGACTCTGCACGGGCTTATGTTCAAAGAGCCGTCACCTGCCGGTGCTAAATATGCAGCCTCACTGCTCGGTTTGTGTACCGAGGAGTGCCGCTTGCCGGTAATGCCTTTGTCTGAAGGCGTCAAAGCTGAAATAAAAGCTGAAATGCAGAAACTGGAACTTATCTAATGACTGAAAAGAACGCTGAAAACAACGCTCTTTTAGAAAAGCATCGTATAAAGTCTTACGTTATTCGCGCCGGCCGCATGACGACGGCGCAATCTAATGCTTTAACCGAGCTGGCCCCCAAATACCTGATCGACTCTTCAGCTGAAAAGCCTCTTGATATTGCCGCCATATTCGGCAGAGAGGCACCTTTAGTCGTCGAAATAGGTTTCGGCATGGGTAAGTCTTTTGTAGAAATGGCAAAAGCCGATCCTTTACGCAATTATCTTGGCATAGAGGTCCATCCTCCGGGGGTCGGTGCCGCTATGATGCTGATTGAAAAAGAAGGACTTACTAACGTTAAAGTCATTAACTACGATGCTTATCTTGTACTTACCAAGTGCTTAAAGCCTCAAAGCGTGGATATTTTGCAGATATTCTTCCCCGATCCTTGGCCGAAAGCCCGCCATCATAAGCGCCGTCTTATCAATGACTCTTTCATTGACGTTATCACTCCGGTTCTCAAACACGGTGCGCAGGTAAGAATGGCTACCGATTGGCAGGAATATGCCGAAGAAATGCTTGAATGCTTTAATAAAGCAGAAGGCTTTACCAACACCTCGGAAAACAATACCTATATCCCGCGACCTGAGTGGCGCCCGCTTACCAAGTTTGAACTGCGCGGCGAACGTTTAGGGCACGGAGTGTGGGATCTGGTATTTATTCGTGATTGATTTACGTAAAAACGAGCTTAAATCCTGGCTCATCTCCATAAATGAGCCGGATCATGAGCTTATTCCGTTAAACGGCGACGCCAGCTTGCGCCGTTATTTTATTTACGGCAATAAAATTGCTGTAGACTCGCCGCCTGCATCGCAAAAAAATCGTGAATTTATTGCGATAAATAAAAAACTTCATGACGCAGGCATTTATGTTCCGCAAATTTTTGTTTACGACCTGAATAAAGGTTTTTTCCTTTTGGAAAATCTCGGTTCGACATTATTTGCAGATGTTGCTAAAGAAAAAGAAGAAAGTTTTTGGTATGAAAAAGCAGTTGAAGTCTTAACTAAGCTTGCACAGGTTACAACAGAAGATCTTCCTGCTTTTGATCGCGACTTTATTTTATTTGAACTTTCCTTGTTTCCTGAATGGATGTTAAACAAGACCTTTAACTTTGTTCTTGACAAACAAGATGCCAAAGCGCTTCAGGACAGCTTTTCAAGACTTGCCGATTTATGCCTAAAACAGCCTCAAATTGCCATGCACCGTGATTTTCACAGCCGCAATATCATGATTGTTCAAGATAAACTTGCGGTAATTGATTATCAGGATATGGTAAAGGGACCTCTTACTTACGATCTGGCTTCATTACTCTTTGACTGCTACAAAGTCTTGCCTGAGACCTTAGGTGACAAAATAACCACTAAGACTTTTACCTCTTATAAAAACTTAAATCTTACCGGTGATTTATCGCTTGACGAATTCAAACGCGATCTTATTGCCGTATCGCTGCAGCGTCATCTTAAGGTTCTCGGAATATTCTGCAGATTAAATATCCGCGATCATAAAAACGGATATCTAAAAGATCTGCCGCGTGTTTTAAATTACGCAATAAAAGAAAGTGCAGCTTTGACGAATTTTGAATCCTTACACGAATTTCTTAAAAAACTTATTCCTCTTGTTAAAACCTTATGCCCATAACCGCAATGATTTTGGCTGCAGGACGAGGAGAACGGCTGCGGCCTTTAACCGACACCACACCCAAACCTCTTATTGAAGTAGGAGGAATTCCTCTTATCGTCCGTCATATTGAAGCATTAAAAGAAGCAGGTATCACTGACATCGTAGTAAACAGTGCCTGGCTTTCCGACAAAATCGTAAAATTTTTAGGTAACGGAAGCAGATTTAACGT
This sequence comes from Succinatimonas hippei YIT 12066, assembly GCF_000188195.1. GTDB lineage: Bacteria > Pseudomonadota > Gammaproteobacteria > Enterobacterales > Succinivibrionaceae > Succinatimonas > Succinatimonas hippei. Next base: position 13,943 of record NZ_GL830976.1, on the reverse strand, counting down.
TCACATAACTCACAGCGTTGAAGGTCCTGGAGGCTTAGAGACGGCCGGCGGCATTATTAAAGCTCTTCCTTATCTTTCCAATACTTTTTTAGTAGTAAACGGCGATACTTATATGGATGTTTCTTATGCTAAGTTTTTGCAAAGAAAACTTCCTCATAATATATGTGCAAGACTATACCTTGTTAAAAATCCCGCTCACAATTTAAAAGGAGATTTTGCCCTTGGGGAAAACGGACTAGTACAATACGGGAATAGCTATACGTTCAGCGGAACGGCTTTATACAGAAAATCAGCCTTTGCCGATATGGGCGTTTGCAGATTAAAATTACGACCATTATTTGATAAATGGATTGCCGCCGGCGCACTTCAAGGATGCGTGTTCGATGAGCCTTGGTTTGACGCAGGAACTATAGAGCGGCTTAACATCATCAACGAATACATCAAAAACAGGGGTTAAGTTTATGGGTAATTGGAAGGGCCGAATCATCGGTACAATTGTCGGACTTCTTATATTGAATATTATCGGAGCAATCATCGGATACGCCATCGGATGGTTTTACTTTGATAAAAAGCGCATTATGGCAGAGCGTCAAAGCCAAGCTGCAAATGCTGCTTTTTCTTTTAGAAGCAATACGGCCCAAAGCCAGGAACTTATAAGACTTACGTTCTGCTTAATGGGATATGTTGCCCGCGGTGCAGGACGCATCAACGAAGCACAGATCGAACGCGCCAAGATGTTCATGCGCACCATGCAGCTTGATGCAGCTGCCACACAACGCGCCATTGAAGCTTTCAACTACGGCAAATCGGAAAGATTCCCGCTTGACTCAGAACTCTTCAAACTTTCGGCTTTCGGCAAAGAGAACCCGGTAATCATCTCTTACGTTCTTGAAATCGTAGTGCAAATTGCTCTTGCCGACAATGAACTATCTTCTCTTGAACATCAGCGTCTGCTGGAAATTGCCTCAAAGCTCGGCATCTCCACTACGGCAATGGAAAGACTTATCCGCATGCGTTTTGCCGAAATGCAGTTTGCCAAATACTCTGAGCAGTTCCGCAATGCCTACCAACAAGGAGGATACAGCCAAGGCAGTTACCGGCAAAACGACTATTCCTCAGGCGGCAGCTCATATAACAGAGGCTCATATCAACAGCAGCCGCGCCAGGATGAGCTTAAAAATGCCTACGACATTTTAGGCGTAAGTCCCGACGCTCCTTTTGAGGAAATAAAACGTGCTCACCGTAAGCTCATGCTTAAATATCATCCTGACAGACTGGCATCCCAAGGACTTCCTCCGGAGATGGTTCGTTTATATACGCAAAAAGCGCAGGATATTCAGGCAGCTTTTGACCTCATTAAAAAAGCCCGCGGCGAAAACTAAAATTTAGTAAAAATGTTTTTTTATCTAAAAAGATCAGCTGCAACCCCGGATCTTTAGGGCGAAGATCATCGCGGATATATGGTAGACACAGATGGACGAGGGTGAAAAGAGGGTAAGGACAATTGCAGGACCCCTGCAAGTTATCGTGTTCCTCCTTTGACCAAGATGGAAAACCCGCGGCTGATGTCAAGGCTCGGGCCGCGGTGCTGAAACTTATGGCTTTCTTTAAGCTTTAAGTTATCAGTATCCTCTGGTGTTAAGCTGTTTCAAAGAATCGCAACCTTTTTGATAGTTCAGATCACAGGACTTGCGATAACACTCTTTGGCAAGTTTGTAACTCTGTTTGACCCCGTTTCCGCCGTGATAGTACGTGCCCATTTCATAACAGCCTTCGGGCGAGTTAAGATCACAGCTTTTTTTGATGAACTCAAAAGCCTTTGTCAGATTTTGAATGGTACCGGTGCCGGATGCGGTACTGTTGCCGGCGTAGATACATCCTTGGGGATTGTTTAGGTCACAGGCGCGTTTAAAAAGCTCAAATGCCTTAAAAGTATCAAACCCTCCGGTAAGACCGTTGTAATAAATGAGTCCGAGAACAATGCAGCTTTGACCGTCATTCTGCTCACAACCTTTCGTGGCGTACTTGAAAGCCTCGAAGGCCTCAGGACTCTTCCTTGTTGTGACTTTGTTAAAGTGCAAACTTGCCAGAGCACCGCAGCTTCTCCCGTCATTGAAATCACAGCCTTTGGTATAAATTTCTGCAGCCTTGGTCTCGTTTTTTCTTCCACCTTTGCCAAGTTGATTATATTGACCGAGCATGTAGCAAGCGTCACTGTTAGGCTCATCCATCACATTCAGGTTGCAGGCTTTGTCAAAATATTGATAAGCCTTGGCGTAATCCTTTTTCACCCCCTCGCCGTTCTCGTACATCAAGCCCGCGTAGGTGCAACCGGTGTTGTTGTTCAAGTCACAGCTTTTGTTGAAATATTTTGAGGCTTCTTTGAAATTCTGTTTAATGCCCGTGCCATTATAGATGTAGACACCCACCGAGGCGCATGATTTTGCATCCTTCAAATCGCAGGCTCTTTTTAAAAATTCAATTGCCTTAGGGTGATCTTGCTTGCCCCCGACTCCGATTGAGTACATCCTGCCCATGTTGAAACACCCTTGGGGATCTTTCAAGTCACAAGCTTGTTTAAAATATTGAGCGGCTTTGGTGTAATCTGGTTCGATGCCCTTACCCTGCTCGTAATTCAAACCAACCGCGGTGCAACCCGTCCCGGATTTGAGTTCACATGCCTTGAGATAATATGTGTTGGCCTCTTTAAAAACTTTGCCTCCATTTTCGTCGACGGACTGGTTTGCCAAAATATCGCCCGCAGTGACGCAAGAGGCGCCGTCACCAAAATCGCAGGCCATTTTGGCGTACTTGAGGGCGTTGTCGTAATCAAAATCATCCAAAAGTGCGGTAGTGAGCTCGGCGCATTTTTGAAAATCTTTTTGCTTGCAAGCCTCAATCAGGTCGGATTGACTGGCCGCTTGCGAGGCGTTTGCACAACAAGTTATCGCGGCAAACAGAGCCGTGATGAGGAAATTCTTTTTCATTTTAACTCCCGTTAAAAAATGTGTGTTCGGTTTTCAGGCTTTATTTGTGCCAAAAGAACTGCTGACTTTCCATCAAGGAGGTCGCCTGAAAATTGGCTGTATATTATGCCACGGATATGTCTGCCTAAATCAAAGTGCAGAACCATACCTACTGACCTGTCAAGCAAACTTTACAAGAGGTCAACTGCAGAAACCAGCCGAAACTAATAACAGTAGCACTATTGTTGTTTAGCAGTAGGATCTTCGGCATTTAGGCCGGAAAGTCAATTTCCTTAGGGATCAGCTCAAACCAACTGTTATTAGGCATAAATTCACTTGGTATATCAAAAGGAGGCGGGGCACAGAATTCCATTCTATTGCCTGAAACGGGATGGCAAAAACTCAAACATCCCGCGTGCAGATAAAGATGAGGACTTGCGTCCCTAATCTCAGGCGGAGCATATAGATGATCGCCTAAAATCGGATGACCGATTTCTTTTAAATGAACACGCAGCTGATGAGAGCGGCCGGTTAAAGGAAACAGTCTGACTAAAGTAGTTTTACCGTCATGGCATAAGGGTTCATAAAAGGTCAAAGCAGGTTTGCCGACCTCAAAATCCACTTTTTGATAGGGGCGGTTATTAATATCCAAAATCAAAGGCAAAGACACGCTACCGCTTTTTTCGATTATTCCGTCAACAATCGCGATATAAATCTTCTTAACTTCACGTCCCATGAATTGTTTGCCGAGGTTTGAGACGGCATTTTTGTTAAGACCTACGACTAACACTCCCGACGTCCCCATATCCAGACGATGCACGGCAAAGGCATCCGGATACGAACTTTTGATTCTGCTTAAAATACTGTCATGATGTTCTTTAAGCCTGCCGGGAACAGACAATAAACCTGACGGCTTATTAACTACCATTATGTCGTCATCTTCATAAAGAACATCTAAAAAAGGAAAAAGAGGCGGATTATATACAAAATCTTCTGTCATATTTTTCTTACAAACAAATATCAAATTCAGAACTGAAATTTAGCACAAAAAATAATGTAAAAACTACATAGACATTTTCTACAATAAGAATGAATAAGAAGAGTAAGGAGAATAAAGGTGAAAATTCAAGATAAAGCGCAATTTGACGCAATAAATGTTTTCGGTCTCGGGAAAACCAACACAGCTTTTGCCAAATACTTTATCGGCAACTCATTTTTAAATCCGCTTACCGGCAGCGACTGCAACCTTCATGTATCCAACGTAACCTTTGAACCTTCGTGCCGCAACAATTGGCATATTCATCATGCGGCAAAAAACGGCGGACAGCTTCTTATCTGTACTGCAGGAGAGGGCTGGTATCAGGAATTCGGGAAAAAAGCCATAAGCCTTGTCCCCGGCTCGGTTATTACCATTCCGGCCAACGTCAAACATTGGCACGGCGCTAAAAAAGACAGCTGGTTTTCCCACATCGCAATTGCCGTCCCGGGTGAGGACTGCAGCAACGAATGGCTTGAAGCCGTCAGCGACGAAGAGTATGCCAAGCTTCCTGATTAATTAAATTTCACAGAGTAAAACTACCATGCAAAATAAAACCGTTCTTTTTAATAAGTTCGGAGCGGCATCCGAACTTTATACTGCAGAAGTTTCTCTGCCGCAAATTACCGATAACGAGCTGTTGATTAAAACCGCTGCCGCTGCTCTAAATCCTATCGACGCCAAAATCAGAAACGGCAGCAGTTTTGTCTGCAAAAACCGTAAAGAACCTTTTCCCTGGACCTTAGGTTTTGATTTTGCAGGAACCGTAAAAGAATGCGGCTGCAATCTTGATTTTCACAACGGAGACAAGATTGCAGGCATCGTCGGGCACAGTTTTAATCCTAGAGCATATGCGCAATATATAGTAAGTGATGACAAACTTATCGTAAAAGTTCCGGATAACGTTTCCTTAAAAGAAGCTGCGGCACTTCCGACGGCAGGTGTGACGGCGCTTGATATTTTAAATACTTTAAAAGAGAAAAAAGACAAAGGAAATGTTTTAGTCCTCGGCGGATCGGGAGGTGTAGGACACCTTTTAATTCAGCTTTTACAAATTCACGGTTACAACGTAACTGCCGGCGCGTCGATAAAAAACTTTGCTTTCTTAAAAGAATTAGGAACTAACGAGATTTTTGATTATCACGATGACTATAAAACTAAATACAAAGACCAATTTGACGCGGCAATTGACTTTATAGGCGATGATATCGGTATCGGCCTTTATGAGGTATTAAAAGAAAACGGATTATTAGTAACCGTACCGAGCTATAGTTTTAACAAAGTTATAAGTGCATGTCCAAGCTGCAAGCAAGTAAAAAGCGTGCTTGCTGCGCCAAGCAGAGAAAAAATAGCTTACTTGTTAAAGCTTTGCTCATCAGGAAAATTGAAAGTACATATAACGAAAGAATTCAAGCTCAATACCGAAGGAGCGCAGCTGGCGCACCTTCAGATTGAAAGTACTCACACCCGCGGCAAAATTATTCTGGTGCCGTAAAAGATGTAGTACCGAAAGAAGCTTCCTGAACGCTGCGGGCATTAGCTGCAGCTTCAGGTAAGCCGAGATCGTCATAACACCTTGCCATCAAAGCAAGCGCAGGCTCAAGATATTGTGTTCCGCGATAAGAATAAAGAATGTTCTGGCAGTGACGAATAGTCGAAAGATAAGAGCCGCGCTCATAATAATAATTTGCGATGGCCATCTCCCGCTCGGCAAGCTGCTGCTTAATGAAAATCATGCGCTGATGAGCATCTGCTGCATATTTGCTTTCAGGGTAAGTCTCAATTAGATTACGGAAGGTTTTTAATGCTTCATAATATTGAGTCGGATCTTTTTGACTGCGGTTTAATCCGATAAAATCCTGAAGAATATCAGAGCGCATCTGAATCTGATTTAATCCCGTCATATACATGACATAATCCGTGTATTGGCTTGTAGGATTCAAGCGCATAAAACGATTGATTTGTGCTGACGTTTTTTCGCTGTCGCGCATTTTGTAATAAACATAAATAAGATCAAGCTGCACCTGATCGGCAAGCTCTCCGAAAGGGTAGCGCGAATCTATAGCTTCAAGATATTGTTTTGCTCTTTGAAAATCGCCTGAAGCCATAGCGTTCTGCGCAACGGAATACATTGCATCGGGAGCAATATTCGGGACTTCATCTTTATTGTAGTTAGCTGAAGAACAAGCCGTTAAAGCAACTGCAGCACCTACTATTAACGGCAAAAAAAACTTAATCATCAAAAGATCCTCAAGACCTGACTGTCGCGTCATCTTTCAACTTGCTAAAATATACTAAGCTAATAATATAACATCTTGCCTTATTAATCAGAACTATAACACATTAAAAGTCAGGAATTAATCTGTCATCTTAAGGAAAAATCATGCCGCAGAACGTAATTTTAACCATAACCGATGAATTTCATAACAAGCGTTTGGACGCGGCTTTAGGCGGTCTTATAGACACCCACTCCCGCAGCACCCTGCGTGAATATATTGACGAGGGAAAAGTTGCCGTAGACGGCGTTGTCATCACCAAGCCGAGCATAAAGGTAAGTTCAGGGCAAATTGTCAGCGTCACCATTCCCGATCCCGAAGACTTGGATGCCAAACCGCAGGATTTGCCCCTTGATATCATTTATCAAGATGACGATATCCTTATTATCAATAAACCGATTAATTTCGTCGTACACCCCGGGGCCGGAATAAAAGACGGAACGGTAATGAATGCCGTACTTTATCATTTTCCGCAGACATCCTCATTGCCGCGCGCCGGTATCGTACATCGTCTGGATAAAGACACCTCAGGTCTCATGGTTATAGCCTTATCCCAGCTTGCACAGCAGGTATTAACCAAAGCTATTGCCAAACATGACGTAGTTCGTGAATACGAGGCTATTGCCGAAGGACAAATTACCGCCGGCGGCACAATAGATGCCCCGATAGGCCGTGATCCGTACGTTCGTACCAAGATGGCGGTAATGCCTGAAGGCATCGGCCGTGAAGCGGTAACTCACTACCGCGTTATGGAGCGATTCCGCGCTCATACCAGACTGCGCCTGCGTCTTGAAACCGGACGAACCCATCAAATCCGCGTTCATATGGCAAGCATTCACCACCCACTTTTAGGCGATAATCAATACGGCGGAAAACGCCTTAAAATGCTTCCCGGAGCCGATGAAGATTTGGCAAACATGCTCCGCAATTACCGCCATCAGGCGCTTCATGCCGTGCATATTGAATTTGCGCACCCCAAAACTAAAGAGAACATGAGTTTTGACGTTCCTATTCCCGAAGAAATGAGTGAATTAATCGAGCTGTTACGTAAGGACTATAAGGAACATGGCGATTTCTGATTTCATCATCCCGACGATTTTTGAAGATCCTTTAACTAAAGCCGTTTTTACTACTCGCCGCGGCGGAATTTCCCAAGCTCCTTATAACGAGCTGAATTTAGGCGATCATGTCAAAGATGATTTAAAAACCGTACTTAAAAACCGGGAAATCGTATTAAAAGAATGCGGTTTTAAAGCAATTGCCTGGATGAATCAAACCCATTCAACCAAGGTATGCAAAGTTGCTTTAGCTAACGCCGATTCCAAAATTGATGCCGATGCGATCGTTACAACAGATGAAGGGTTAGGCCTTGCCGTGATGACCGCTGACTGTCTGCCGGTTTTGCTTGCTGATGAAAAAAATGGAGTTTTTGCTGCAGTTCACTGCGGATGGCGCGGAATTTACGGAAATATTCTTACACATGCGGTTAATATGATGAAAGAAAACGGAGCCCACAAGATTAAAGCAGCATTAGGTCCGGCTATCGGCTTTGATTCTTTTGAAATCGGAACCGATTTAAAAGACAAGTTCTTAGCAGCAGGTGCTCCGTTATCCGCTTTTAAAGATATCTCTATAAAAAAAACCGGCAAAGCTTTATGCTCTTTGACAGAGCTTGCTTCCTTTGAGCTAAACGGTCTCGGCCTTGACTCTAAAGATATTGAAATTCTGCCTTTTGATACCTTTAAAGATCCGGAAAAATTCTTTTCTTACCGCAAAAATAACATCACGGGAAGAATGGCAGGGATTATCGGCAAGCTTGTCTGAAGTGCAAACTTTTATCATCTAATTACTTTAAATAAGTCTTCTCTACCCCCATTTTGTATACAGCGAAAAACAGGAATTATAAAACTAGGAGGGAGAGAATGAGGTTAGACCGTTTCACCGCTAAGTTTCAACAAGCTTTAGCTGATGCACAGTCACTTGCCGTAGGCCGCGATAACCAGTTTATTGAGCCGATTCATATTCTTTCTGCACTTATTGCACAAGAAGACGGCTCGGTGCGTCCGCTTCTGACTTTGGCAGGATCCGATCCTAAAGCCGTAAGTTTGTTGTTAAAAGAAGCGATAGAAAAATTGCCGCAAGTTGAAGGGGTAGGCGGCGATATACAATTATCACAGCAAAGCGCAAAGGTATTAAATCTCTGCGATAAATTTGCCCAGAAAAACAATGATGCTTACATTTCATCCGAGTTGTTCGTGTTAGCTGCCTTTGAAGGCGACGGTGAAGTTAAAAACATTTTAGAAAAATGCAATGTAACTCGTGAAAAAATCTTAAAAGCACTTGAAACCGTAAGAGCAGGTCAAAACGTCAACGATGAAAACGCTGAAAGTACTCGCGGAGCTTTAAAGAAATACACGATTGACCTTACCGAAAGAGCGGAAAAAGGCAAACTTGATCCGGTCATCGGACGTGACGAAGAAATTCGCCGCACCATGCAGATCCTGCAGCGCCGCACCAAGAACAACCCTGTGCTTATCGGTGAGCCGGGTGTCGGTAAAACAGCTATTGTCGAAGGACTTGCGCAACGTATTATTAAAGGTGAAGTGCCGGAAGGACTTCGCAATAAAAAAGTATTGTCCCTTGATATGGGCGCTTTAATTGCCGGCGCAAAGTACCGTGGTGAATTTGAAGAAAGACTTAAAGGTGTATTGAACGAGCTTGCCAAACTTGAAGGCAAAGTAATTTTGTTCATTGATGAAATCCACACCATGGTAGGAGCAGGAAAATCCGAAGGTTCAATGGATGCAGGCAATATGTTAAAGCCGGCATTAGCCCGCGGTGAGCTGCACTGCATCGGTGCCACGACTCTGGATGAATATCGTCAGTACATCGAGAAGGATGCAGCCTTGGAGCGTCGTTTCCAAAAGGTATTTGTCGGTGAACCTTCCGTCGAGAACACCATTGCCATTTTGCGCGGTTTAAAAGAGCGTTATGAGATTCATCATCACGTACAGATAACCGATCCGGCAATTGTAGCGGCCGCAACTTTATCAAACCGCTATATTACCGATCGTCAGCTGCCGGATAAAGCTATTGACCTTATCGATGAGGCTGCGGCAAGCATTCGTCTGCAGATTGACTCCAAGCCCGAGCCGCTTGATCGCCTTGATCGCAAGATCATCCAGCTCAAGATGGAGCGGCAAGCCGTTGCCAAAGAAACCGATGACGCCAGCAAAAAACGTCTGCAGGCTATTGATGAAGAAATTGACGAATCACAAAAAGAGTACTCTCGTCTTGATGAAATCTGGAAAAAAGAAAAGTTATCTCTTGAAGGTACCCAGCAAATCAAGGTTAAACTTGATGCGGCACGTCATGAATTTGACGTCGCTAAGCGCCAAGGCGATTTGTCGCGCATGAGTGAATTGCAGTACGGCATTATTCCGTCACTTGAAAAGCAAATTAAAGAAGCCGGTGACGCTCCTGCAGAGAAATCATTCCAGCTGCTTAAAAATAAAGTAACCGATGTAGAAATTGCCGAAGTTGTATCAAAAGCTACCGGCATTCCGGTTGCCAAAATGCTGGAAGGTGAAAGAGCCAAACTTTTGCATATGGAAGATAATCTGCATCAGCGTGTTATCGGTCAGGACGAAGCTATTAACGCTATTGCCAACTCAATAAGACGCTCGCGTGCCGGTCTTTCCGACCCTAATCGTCCTATCGGATCGTTTATGTTCATGGGACCTACGGGTGTAGGTAAGACCGAATTGTGCAAAGCGGTAGCCGAGTTTTTATTCGATACTGAAAAAGCCATGGTGCGTATTGATATGTCCGAGTTTATGGAAAAATTCTCGGTCTCCCGTTTGGTCGGTGCACCTCCCGGGTATGTCGGATACGAACAGGGCGGCTATCTTACCGAAGCCGTGCGCAGACGTCCGTACTCAGTCATTTTGCTTGATGAAATCGAGAAAGCGCATCCTGATGTTTTCAACATCCTGCTGCAGGTGCTTGATGACGGACGGTTAACTGACGGACAGGGAAGAACGGTTGACTTTAAGAACACCGTTATCATCATGACTTCAAACCTCGGATCGGAAATGATTCAGGAGGAAACAGGAAAAAAGAGTTACCAGGAAATCAAAGCACAATTGCTGCAAATTCTGGAAAAACACTTTAAGCCTGAATTCTTGAACCGTGTTGATGAGACTGTGGTCTTCCACCCGCTCTCTCATAATGAGATCAAGAAGATCGCTAAAATCCAGCTTGAAGGTCTTACAAAGCGGCTTTCTGCTCAAGGATATGAAGTCATATTACCTGATGCACTTATGGATCATGTAGCAAATATCGGCTTTGATCCGGTATTCGGAGCAAGACCTTTGCGTCGAGCCATCCAAAATACCATTGAAGATCCTCTTGCCAATATGATCTTAAGCGGAAAAGTTAAAGTCGGAGAGCCGTTTGAGCTTAACTTCGACGCAAGCGGCGAACTTGTCTGCAATAAAGTACAAGCAAACTGCTAGAGCTGACGATAAGCTCTGATTTAATTAAGCGCAGAACACACCTTCTGCGCTTTTTTGTTAAAATCTAGACCTGTTTTCATCTGCGACGACACGCACAACAATAATAATTAACTAATGTACGCTTAATTTTCCATGAGTTTTAACCATATCTTGCGAGGAATGCTGCTTACCTTGCCTATTATGATAGGCATCATTCCTTTAGGAATCATTTTCGGAGCTCAAGCGGTACAAGCCGGATTTGAGCCGCTTGCCGCCATTTTCATGCCGGCGATTAATTTTGCCGGCGGTTCTGAATTTGCGGTCATTCCTTTATGGAGCATTACTCCGCCGATTTTGCTTATCATCCTAACGACATTTCTGATTAACTCGCGCCATCTTGTTATGGGGGCGGCTTTGGCTCCGTACCTTGAAGGACAGCCTTTTTATCGTGTTGCTCTTATCTACTTTTTCATGTGCGATGAAACTTGGGCGCTTACCCTTCAGGAAATGGCGCATCTTGAAGAAAAAGGAAAGAATAAACCGCTTTTAAATCCCGGTTTCTATTTCGGCATCGGTGTAACTCTATGGGCCTCATGGGTTTTATCCTGCAGTCTTGGCGTATTATTAGGCAGCGTAAGCGGAGATTTAAGTATTTACGGTTTTAACATGGCAATGCCTGCCACTTTCATCGCTTTAAGTGCCGCTATGTGGCCGCTTAAGCGGCACAAAAAAGATTACGCTAAACTTCTGCCGATTCTTGCTTCTGCAGCGGTATCCGCTCTTGTAAGTCTTAAACTAGGCAGTGCTTACAGCGTAGGGCTTGGAGTTCTTGCAGGTATTGTTACGGCATTTATTCAGGCATCAAAAAAATAATAAAGTGATAATAAATTTATGAACGATCTCCAAGCGTTATTTCCCAACGGTTTTCAGCTTTTAGCAATTTTACTTATGGCGGGAACAACTTATTTCACCCGCATCGCAGGTTATTTGATTTTGCGTAAAGGTAAAATTTCAGCACGGATAAATGCCGTGCTGGAAGCTGCTCCCTGCTGTGTCATGATAAGCATAGTCGCCCCCTTTTTCATGACAGATGATCCGATAACTTTGATAAGCTTGCTGCTGACCGTCGTATATTCAATACGCTTTAACTTTGCCTTAACCGTAATATTTTCCGTACTGACGCAATGTTTGCTATTACATTTTTTCTAAAAAAGATACATTAAATCCAAATTTATCTAAAAAGAAATATCAATGCCTTTACATTAAAGCTTATATACTGTCAAAATAGCCGTCAAATTTTAGTAAAGTTCTTGTTTTGATACCTTGATAGTGATTAGGATTCAAAATTAGAAGTTTTAGAGTTTATTTTATCTTTTGGATATGAGTAATTATTTGCTGTAATTCAGCAAAATGTTTTAAGGTTTTCATGAACAATCAATCGATCGTTAATTCGAGTCTCCAATATTTGCGCAGGATCTTCTCTCTTGCAAAAGTGCCGGTAGATGTTGCTGTCGTCAATTATCAAGAGGATAAGCTTTATAAGTCCTCTAATATCACCTGGGATTTTAAATTTCAATCTTCATCCGGACTTGGAGCCGAGCGTCAGGGAAAACTATTTAAGTCCGATTATGATGCTCTTGAGTATGCGGAAAAGCTAAAAAATCAGTCTTTAGAAGCCGCTGAACGGGCTGATTTTATAGCTAAACTTCAGCAGTTAGAGGTACAAGGCGCGGATGCAGTGGTCAAAGCTTGCATAAAAAAGAAGAAGCTGACTGCTAAGCGCTATGAAGATTTTTGCTATAAGGAAAGCTGTCCTGAGTGTCATGGCGAAAAAAAGGTCAATTGTCCAAGATGCAAAGGAACGGGTACCGTTAAATGTCAAAACTGCGGCGGTGAGGGGTATGTTAAATGTCCCGAATGCCGCGGACGCGGACGGATCAGATCCTACCGCAACGGTAAAAGCTCAGAGCGTAAATGCAGCAAATGCAACGGTAAAGGCAAAATTCGTTGCCCGGAGTGCAAAGGCAAGGGCGAATTAAGATGCAATAACTGTGCAGGCCGCGGCAAGGTATTGTGTCATAACTGTAACGGTGTCGGCTATTTATATAAGATTTTCACCTGCAAGATTGAGGCTTCAGTTAGCAATCAACAACTCACTGCAGAGTGCAGGCTCTTTAACGCAAATGAGATCGAAAAAGAGTTTGACAAGCACTATAACGAGCTTATCAGATATGCTAAAAACGAAATTACAGCGCCGTCTGAGGAGAGTAACGGTTCATATATTCAGCATGTAAGCAGCACTGTTAAAGTAGGACGCCTTGACTATACGGTCAACGGCAAAATGCATTACTGCTATGTGCTGCCGGAAAGCTTAACAGATTCTGAAATAATGCTGTTTAAGCGTGACGCTGTTTACGATGAGTTGCTTGCAGATGAAGTACAAAAGCTTCATCAAGAAGTTAAAACCGCGTGTCAAAATCGGAATAATGCCAGGGATAAACTAAATGAATTAGCCCAAAATCCGGTTTTCGGCGAAATTGTAGTCGGCGGTATGCAGAAGTTAACAAAAAAAGCAGACGGTTTTATTTCAGACGATTTAAAAAAACTTTTGTCAAAAGAACTTGGTTTGTTACGGAAAACTGCCTTAGGTAAGCGCTCAGAGTTTTCTTTTTGGTATGTGGGTATGCTGATTTGTTTTGCCGCATTAGTCTTGGGAGCTGATTTTATAGTACAGAAAGGGGAACCAATGTTTTCTTTAAACTGCGTACTGCTGTGGAGCTTTTTTGGCATCTTAGGTCTTACTGTACCTTGGGCTGTGGCCGGACTGTGCATTAAGATCGATACCGCTTTAGATCTTAGTTGGCAAAAATACCTTCCGCGTAATCCTCGTAAACTGCCGGAAAACAAAATATTCCGTGATGCTCTTTCAAAACGGCAGATTATCGTAAACGCCTGCTTGACCGCAGCTGCGATCTTATTCGCTATATTCCTGCTCTAATCATTGGAGATATATTGTTTTAAAGACCGCGTCTTGTCTGTGACTAAGGTACGGTCTTTTAATACTAAAAGACGTTTGTTGTAGATTAGAGTGACTGTGATGATTTTTAGACTGTAAACACAATCTTTGAATCCGTATGTCTGCAATTTAATGCCGGGCTTATTGAGTTTG
>NZ_GL830975.1 GCF_000188195.1 Succinatimonas hippei YIT 12066 | reverse complement strand
TGAATAATCTAATTAAAAAAGATCAGCGATCCACTAAAAATAACCGCCTAATAACTTATAAAATTTATCTATATCAGGCGATTTAATCTCATAAAAATAACTTTTACGTCTACTAAAAAGATCTTCAATGTCTCTTAAAAAGCTATTTTTTGTCTTTTATTTCCGATCATTTGACGTATCCGAAGTAAACCGCCTTTCCGGTCGTTTACTGTCACCGATAAGATTTATAAACACAGCCGGCTTGCAAAGACGTTCGATGACAGCTTCAGAGCGGGTACTCACTTTTCCCAGATAACTTAAAAGACCTTCAGGCTTAAGCTGTGTCGTTACAATGACAGGATATTTGTTGTAACGACTATCCAACATTAAATAAAGCTCATATATTGCTTCTTCGGATAACCTCTTTATTCCGAAGTCGTCTAAAATCAACACGGAGGTTTTAAGCAGCTTGTTCCTATACTTAATGCGATCTCCGTTATCTTTATGAGCAAGCTCTTCAAGTAATTCAGTAGCCTTATAAAACAAAGTTCTATACCCTGATTTACAGGCATGAATGGCGATTGCATTTGCCAGACACGATTTTCCTACTCCGCAAGGTCCTGAGATAATAATGTTTTCTACCGCATTTTCAATCCAAGTGTTACGGATAAGATAACGTATTTGTTCACGGTCCAACCCTAAAGGCAGCTTTTGACTTATCTCATTAAGGGTTATGGAATCAGTAAGACCTGCCGCTTTTTTCAACCGTAAAAAGCGTGCAGATCCAAGATATTGCTCATGAGCTGAAAGGCAGTCTTCTAATTTATCTTCATAAGTGGCCTCAATATAAGCTGCAGAGTTGTTAAATTGATTCATTAACATATCGGCAAAACCACTCAGGCGTAATTTGTTAAAGCGAGCTATAAGATTTGACTGTTGAGCTGTAAGTGCCATTTTTATTCTCCTTTGACCGGTTTTACGGTGCGCAGATAGGTGTAATCAGGATTGGACAAAACATCTTCGATAATGTCTTCCTGCGTCATAAAGCGGCCGGTGTCGCTGCTCATAACTTCGTCTTTTATCTCAGATAAAATTTTTCTTAAGGTATAAGTATTCCACAACCGATAATCGGTTGAAGAGCGCATCCGTCGTACGGCTTCATCTAAAAGAGAAACGTTAAAATAATTGCGTTTGTATAGGTTAATGCTGTAAATACAAGCCTTTTTCTTCTGCATTCCGTCGCGATTGAGCCATATTTCACATAAGCGGAACAGCTCTAAACTTTGCAGTTTGGCTTCCGCAAGAATTGACTCTTCGGTGTTGTACATACTTCTTTTTTTAGCAAGCGCAGCATGGCCTTTAGGCATATGCTCAGGTAAGATTTGAGGCACGTCACTTATGCTTTTTAAGTGCCCGGCTATGACTTTGGTATCGTGGAAGAACACGATGCTGCTGCCGCATACTTCAGCATCGATCTGTTTCCCGACGAAGCGATAAGGTACCGAGTATAAGTGACCTTCTACGTTAACTAAGTAATTAGAAGGAACTTTGATACCCGGATAGTATTTGGTAAAACCGGGTAAGATGTCGGGAAGAGGATGAGCTTTAAGCTTTTCGTATTGATTAAAAAGAGTTTCTCTTTGTGTATCGCTGCCTCTTTGCCTGAACGGAGCTTTATTGATGTATTGATCGACAAGAGACAGCAATCGTAAACTGTACTCTGCGATGTTTTGATATTTCTCTTTTTTAAGACGCGAAAGACAACGGTCACAAACTATGCCCACGGTACGTTCTACTGCACTTTTGGATGTGGGACTGCGAGGGTTGTTGGCATCAATTAAAATCCCTAATTTACGCATAAAAAAGCTGAACTGTTCATTAAAGATTTCATCGGCTCCGACATGATGTTTGGTTACTAAGGCTTTAGCATTGTCTATGATGAGGTAATCAGGCTTGCAGCCGAAAAACTGAAGGCCTTTAACGATGCCTTCACAAAATGAAGCTGTCGTCATATCGGGAATTAAAGCCGCATAAGTGTAGTAACTTGCCGGCCAGGTCATTACTAAAATATAAAGCTTGGCAACCGAGCCGTCCGGCTTAATAAATTTGAGGGTGTCTCCTGCCAGATCCAGCTGCACTGCTTCTCCATACGGATGCATTTGATACATGGTGACAACAGGATCTTGAGTGGCTTTGAGTTTTGCTTTAAAAAGTTTAAAAAAGTAAGAACGGCTGTAAGGTCTTTTATTTTGAACTTTACACTGTTCAAGATAATCAATGTAAGCGGTTTGTATAGAAGCTTTCGATCTAACGCATTCATCAATAATGCGGTCAAAATCCGGAACCAAAACATTTCTCTCTTTATTCACCGTACGGCGGATCAATACATGTTTATCAAGGATTTCAATTTCCTTTGAAGAATCTACGGCAATGTTATTGCGGGCATAAATTTTTTGAGAAAGCTCAGCGTCGCTTACTTTATTGAGATCTTCAAGTAAAGAAAAACCGGCTTGTTTAAGTCGAGCTCTAATTCTTACTGCCGTTGAAGGAGAACAACCGTTCAGCGCTGCTATATTCCTTACTGATTTATTCAGCAGGCACATTTGTGCCACTTTTCTTAATCTTTCAACATCTAAAGTCATGGAAAACTCCTTTGAATATCAAACATGCCGACAGCGGCATATTCAATATAGAAAAGAGAATATGCAGATAAAGAAAGTGGGAAGCAAAATTAAAAGATCTTCTTTGTAAAAATAGAGGACAGCAAAATGAAAATTAAGAGACTAAAATGATTTTTTTAAGAGACAGAAATATTCAAATTAGAAGATAAAACCCACAAGATCGATTTTAGAGGATCTATGTGCTTTTTTATGTAGATTTTTCA
>NZ_GL830974.1 GCF_000188195.1 Succinatimonas hippei YIT 12066 | reverse complement strand
TTTTTTTAAGGATTTTTTATGTTCATTGCTTGTGAAGAGCTGCGCAACCTGGCAAAGTCATGTCGCTGCCGTCTTCATGAGAGCGATGATTTTGATTCAATTATCGAAGAATATTCGCGATTATATTATCCGCACACCGGAACTCCTACGGATAAAGTACATTTTGAGTTTAAGCTTAAAGAAGCAAAAGCTATATACGACGCTTTATCAGGTGAAGTTACCGCGACAATATCCCGGTGTCTTAAAGATATCAGAGACGCTTTAACCGACAAGCGCAGCGAAACAAAAATCATCTATCCTTTGGACGTAATGGTGACGGTTATTTTGTTGGCACGGTTATGCGGGAATATAACGGCTGTGGAAGTAGTTAATTTTTATCGGGCCCGTAATCTTGAGCTGCAGTATTTAATTCCGGGAATGCCGCGGCCGCGTTACCGGTTATCGGAATCGACGGTAAACTGCGTAATGCGGATGTTTTCACCTGAAGAAATCAATAAGCTGCTTGAAAGTTATTTCAGTGCGGTTAAGACGGCACTTTGCGAAATGATAAAGGCAGGTGAGCAGCGGGAGCGTCCTAAACTTGCTGATAAAGAAACCGTAAGTTTCGACGGTCAGGAAATCGTATCTTCGTATCGTAAAGGAGAGAGTTCCCGCCGTAAAAAGGGAGCTGTCGGGGTCAGTGTTTACAACAGCACTCATAAAATCGCCATGGCGGTAAAGAGTGTTTTAGAAAAGAATCACGAAGTACCGGCATTTTTATCGCTGCTGCCGAATTTAGATATTCGCGGCACTATTGTCATGTCCGATGCACTTAACAGTTTAAGTGAAGTATCAACGGCCATACTGCGGCACGGGGCCGATTATTTGCTGTGCATCAAGGACAACGGCGGCAATAAAGAATTACGCGGACATCTTGAGGCAATCTTCAACCGTGAATATGCCAAGCAAGAAAAGTCTGCGGCAATAAGCCGTTATCTTTGCGAAAAGGGGCACGGCCGCATCGATGAAACTTTGCTTGAGACTTTGCCTGCAAACTTAATTGACGAACGCATTGAAAATCCCCATCCA
>NZ_GL830973.1 GCF_000188195.1 Succinatimonas hippei YIT 12066 | reverse complement strand
TTGTGAACTCCATCAGTTTGATCGTTTTGCCATAGAGTAATTCATAAAAAACAAGATCTTTTTTTGAAATCTCTTTGAGAAAGAATCTTCTGAAATTAATCTTTAATTTTATCTAATGTTTCGACCAAAGCATGAGAATCAAGAGTCTCACTATAAGTTTTGATTGCGCTTAAAATATTTTTTGCAATATCATCGGTAAGTTTTAAACCATTAAGCAAAGCCAATGTTTCCATAGCATCACGTTCACTGATAATCTTGTTTACACCGGCTTTAATAAGTTGAACAGCAAGACGACTTGCCCTAGAGTGCTGCTGATTTAAAGCATCTTCAGATAACGGATTGGTTTTTCTTTCTTTTAAAGATAAAAGTTTTTCTTTGACTTTGGCGTCCGTAACGTCGGAGTCATAACCAAGACGTGCTCTTACAAGGCCTTCTATTGAACCGTATTGATTTAAAATAAAATTATAAGAAAACTTACTTTTATAACCTAAAAGCTCGGTAAGCTCGGAAATACTGGTAAATTCAATTCCGAAAGCTGAAATGCTTTTGCGTTTTCTATTAGCAGCCATAGACGCACACCATAGTAATAAAATGTTTTATATATTTTTATATCGAATATTATACAGAGTAAAATAGTAAAAAAAGCATTTAATTTTGCTATACATTATCATCTTTGCCATTTTATTTAATAATCATACCTACAAAAGATATTTTTTAGATATGTTATTTAATAAAAATTAAATATTTAGGCATAAATCCACGGTTATCAACCACAAAAGAAACATGCGTATAAAAATTTAGTTCTTTGTTTAAAATACGCTTGTGCACTATAAGAGGTGGAAAATGCAAATTAACAAAGTTATTGTTGCTTATATGTCTCCTACGGGCGGAGTAAAAAAAGTTGCAAGAGCTATTGCTGAAGGCTTTGAACAGCAAATAGATAATGTTTCAACAATTAATTTTATTACTCCCCGTTTTCGTGCTTTACAAACATCATTAACTGCCGATACTTTGTTTATTTTCTGTTTCCCTGTTTATTTCGGAAGAATGCCTCAATGCATTTATGACTGGAAAAGCCTTAAAGGAAACGGAGCCCCTGCATTTATCGTCAATGTTTACGGTAACAGACTTTGTGAGGACGCTCCACGCGAGGCGTCAGATTTCCTGACCGCACACGATTTTAAAGTAATCGGCTATTCTGAAAGCGTAGCGGAACACTCTCAAGAAAGAAAATTAGCTCACGGTCGTCCAGATGCTCAAGACATTGCTGATTTAAAAACCATGGCTGCAGACGTTTATCACAAAGCTTGTGCATACGAAGGTGATATTACTTTTGATTTTCATAATGACACCCCCTATAAACCATATGGGCTAGTTCCTTTCGTTCCTATGAAATTAACTGATGAAGATTGTGCCAATTGTAAAGTCTGCATCAAAATCTGTCCGATGGGAATTATTGATCCTGATACCTGCAGTGTTTTGGATGAAAATAAAGAAAAATGCATGGGATGTCGCGCCTGCATCGCAGTGTGCAAAAAGAAGATCCGCGGTATTCCGCCGCAAGCATTAGAAAAGATTGCGCAAAAGATGAGTGTTGTTATGGCAAATAACAGCGAAAGAAAACCTAACCGGTATTTTCTTGTCTAATAATAAAGCCCCTGCTCTTTTAATCTAAGTTTAGGGGCTTGATTTCCTATTTTTCTTTGGACTCTACGAATTTAACGCCCAAGTCGGGGAAGTCGGTAAAGACTCCGTCGGCATCTGCTTTATATAAAACGGCATCATAAAGCTCGTCAACATTTACAACATAGTCAGGCAAACGGTCCTTTCTGATAGTGTACGGATGTACTATCATGCCGTTGTTATGTGCATTTCTTACAAAATCGTTGACTACGATATGCCCTTTGCTACTTTTCTCCACATCAAACAGCAGATTATAATCAGGTCCCATGCCGTCGGCATATTGTGCAATTTCCGCCATATTTGCCGGATCAATTAAATATTTATAATCAAAAGATTCCCATTTTCCGTCTTTTAACTCATAAGTTTCGGTAGGATTGGTAGTAATTAAAATAACGGTGCGCAAATCTATGCCCATCTGCGGCATCAATTGTGTTTTTACATATTTAAGATCCGGATAGTCAAAAGTTTGGAAAATGCAGTTTGAGTCTTTAGTTGTGTACCCGTATTTTTTCAAAACTTCTAATGTGGCTTTTGAAATATCTTTTCCTTCTTGTTTATGGAACCATGGGGCTTTGGTTTCAACATAAATTCCGACATTTTTGCCCATAGTTTTATTCAGGCCTTGAATAAACTCGATTTCTTCTTCAAGAGTATGAATTTTAAAAGCAGATTGCATTAAAGGAAAACGTCCTTTATATCCTGCAACCATTTTGCCGTCTTTGATTTCAAAACCTTCGGTAAAATTGAGGCTTTTAATCTCAGCTAAAGTAAAATCAATTACATAATAACGTCCGTCTTTACGGGCTCTGTCAGGGAACTTGGCTGCAACATCACTTACTCTGTCAAGAAAATGATCGTGAACTACAACCAAATGATCATCTTTGGTCATAGCAAGATCCTGCTCCAAATAATCAACCCCCATTGCATAAGCAAGAGCCTTTGCTTCCAGAGTGTGCTCCGGCAGATAAGCACTTGCCCCGCGATGTGCGACTATTGTTTTTGCATTTGCCATAGTAACTGCGGAAAGTCCTAAAAATATTATTGCTGCAGTAGATTTTAACATAACGAGATCCTCAATAATTTACGTTAAAATCAATATAAAAGCACTATGTAAAAGGCATATTTTACCTTAGTAAAATTTTAAAAATAAATTATAGAATCTCTTAATGGTATGTAAACTATTCTTTAAAATCAAAGCTACAGATCCTTCAAATATCATTAAATTACTCGCCATATAGAAACTTGTTTTAATGATCACCTTTTGGCATAGCAAGCTCCTGTTTTAGGAAGTCAACACCCATTGCATAGGATAAAGTCTTGTCCTCAAGCGTTTGTTCCAACAGATAAGAACTTGCGCCACGATGTGCAATAATTGTTTTTGCATTTACTATAGTAACAATGGAATAACCAAAAATTAAAGTCATCTTTAGTATGAAAGTGTTTTAATCTTACTAAGCTTTATTTTTTTATACTTCATTTAATAATTACTTGTCCATTCATTAATAATGGGAGCAAAAATGATTTTAATGAATTAAGATTTTTTATTAACAGTTTCTGTAATTTGATTTGAGCATATATTTCATCAAATTTTCTTGACAAGAATTTACAATCGTTTGGTAAAGCAATAACCATATTCTCGATATATTTTCTATTTGCATGTGGAACTGTAGAACCGGTATTAGCCTTTTTATATATTTTTTTTAGCGAATTTAAAATCAAATATATATATGAATTTGAAATGTCCTCCCTCTTTGACTTCAACATTGAAAAAGTTGAACCAAGGACACCGTCAATTCCAACATAAACATCTCCACTAGCTGCACCATCCATTACCATTATTGTTTCTGAGTTACAATAAGGCATTAAAGCTGGTAAACAATATAGAGGAGTACCTCCATTTGCAACATCTATAGTTATATATTGTTCTAATGATGGTTCTTTTTGTTCTAATAATTTTTGTGGGATCTTTCCTTTAATGAAAGAAAAGATATTGCATAATTTAATACATCTCCACCCTTCAGGAATTTCTCTTTTCAATTCTTCATTCCAAACCATTTTACCTCCTGAAGATTTATAAGGCTTGCCTTCTTCATTCGGAAAATCAAACTGAACAAACCAATAGTCATAGATGGTCTTAGCAAGTGTTTCAAGTATTTCTATCTGCTTTTTGTTGTTTTGGATTTTTAAATCCAATTTATAAAGTAAATCTGATATTTTTAATTGTTCACTTACGTCAGGAATAAAAACAATTAGCTCTTTTAAACGTGCTCCTGAAAGACTTCCTCTTATGCCTGTTGCATTTGATAAAGAGCGAATTCTTGAGTAACTATTTTTTAAGTAATAATAAAGAAAAAGAGAATCTACTTTTTTCGCATCTGTTTCCAAAGCAATAAGTGATTGATTTATACACGCGCCAATCTTTAAGTAACTTACTTGACCTCTTGTTTTTCCTTCCCCTGCAGTTGCAATAATAACTGTATTTTTTGAAACATACTTTGTAGAAGTTTCTTTTAATGCTAAATTTGAAATATAATTATCTGTTTCATAAATAAAATCTTTACCAGATTCACTAGATGACAGCCAAGGAATATTTCCTCCCCAATATTTTGGTTCTTTAGTTGAGGGGGTTCCACCACTATATATTTTGGTGCAAATATCTTTAAGTTTGTACTTATTCATACTTCAATCTCTTCAAAGCAGTCTTAATATTTGCTTCTAACTCTTTACCTTCTGCAAAGAGGGTGTCTAAAGTTTCTGTGTATTCTTTAATTTTTTGATTGAATTCTTCTTCTGTAATATCTATATGTTCAATCTTCACTTCAAAATACTGACCAGCAGAGAAGCTATAGTTATTGGATTTGATATCATCGAGGGATGGTAATACTGATAATTCATCAACAGCTTTAGCATCATGGAAAGTTGATACAATCTTTTCAATATCGACATTTTTAAGAACAGTTTTCTTGTTCTTACCATCCTTAATTTCATCTCCAAGCTTACTTGCATCAATAAATATAGGATTGTTTACTCCTGCTTTATCAATGAATACGACACTTACGTTAGTTCCGGTATTAGCAAAGATATTGCTTGGCATAGAGACAACGCCTTTTAAGAATTTATTATCTACAAGATATTGCCTAATTTTTAAAGGAATTCCGGATTGAGCGGTTAAAAAACCTGTGGGAACGACAATAGCTCCGCGGCCAGCGTCTCTTATTGAAGCAATTACATGTTGGAAGAAGCACAAATAAATTTCCATAGATTCTTTTTTCTTATTCGGAATCTTAGGAACTCCAGCAAAAAATCTCTTAAACGGATCATTTGTTTTTAGCTGATTCTGATAATCAGAAAAATCAAGTTTAAATGGTGGATTTGAAACCACAAAGTCAAACTGCTTTAGCTTACCGTTTTCATCTTTATGAAAAGGATGAGTCATGGTATTGCCTTTGATGACATGTGTTAATGATTCTGCCATTCCATTTAAAATTAGATTTAACATCAGCATGGTGGATGACTTTTCACTGATATCCTGAGTATATACAGCGCATTTTCTCTCACCTATTGCATGAGCTAACGCAATCAATAATGTGCCGGTTCCTGCAGCCGGATCGTATATCTTCATGCTGCGGTAGTCTTTTCCGTCATCTACAAGTAACCTTGCCATGATGTTTGCAACAGAATGAGGAGTGTAGTACTCGGCATAAGTACCGCCGCCGTTTGAGTTATAGTCTTTTAGCAAATATTCAAAAATGGTTGAAAAGAAGTCATAACCGGCATCAAAAATTGTTTCAAAAGAAAAAGATGAAATGTCATCAATTAAAGACTTACAGAAAGCATTTTTCTTAGTGGCGCCGCCTGATATAAGATCTGAAATAGGATGAATGATAGGAACGCGCGAATCATCTTCATTTACAATGTAGAACACTTCCTGATTTAAGGATGCAATACCTTCCATTGTAGAATCCAGAATTTTTGCAAAGTTATCATCATTTCTTCTTTGAGATACGAAAGGGATCAGATGTTCACGATTTAAAATAACAGTATCTTCCATTAAATCGCAAAGCTCTTCATATTCATCATCAGACATTGCCGATAAAGAATCATAAATATCCTTGCCATCTTCAACAAGTTCAGGCATTTCTTTTTTCGCAGAGTATATGAACTTGTCATTTAAAAATTTGTAAAGGAATATCTGAACAATAACCACGTATTCATTACCGGAATTTCCAAGGCCATTAACACTGGTCGTGCTCTTTAAACGGTCAATCAGATCTTTTGTCTGCTGCTGAATTGATAAAGTTTCTTCCATTTTTATACTCTTTCGTAAACAGAATTTTTGTATTCTTTTTCAATTAAATTTGTTACGTAGCTTCTTAACTCAGAATCAGTGTTTATCTCTTCCTGTCTAAAACGTCTTGTAACATTACTTTTAATTTTTTTGGTAAAAATACCTTCAACAGTAATAATGTCATCATTATCAAGACAGAAGTCATCAACGTCTTCCTTAATATTTAAAAGGATTGTGTCTATTTTTTGCTGATTCTTTGTAAAAGCAAACCAAGACGCTTTTGAATCATGTGCTCTTTCAAGATTTTGAGCTTTTTCTTTCATTCTCTTTTCAATACGCACGTATTTTTTATCTCCTTTGTATTTGGCTGCAAGAATATTGTCTTCTTCATTTTTACGCCTGATTTTATTAAGGATATCGTTGATAACCTTAACTCTATCGTGCATATTGAGTTTATGCCTTGTTTCAGGATCATTTAAATTAGCCATACCATGCTTTGCAACTTCATCTAAAAAAGCCTGTCGCAATGATATGTATTCAGGATCTTGAGGATCCGCACTGGATAATAACTGAGAACGGGCATATTCTACGGACTGTTTATACTGTTCTGCAAGCTCAAGTAACTGAGGTTCACCATTTTTTTCAAAATTAAAGGTTAAATCCTCAAGTGCAATATTAAGCATTTCCCTTGCAGAGCCTGCCTCTTCACCATGCTTCATGTAATTAACACTGGCAATACGAAGTTTGGTGGCTTTTATAAAGCTCTTGATCTCAGCAAAATTACATTTTTCTTCAAATAAATTTCTGATCTCATCTACATCAGAGCCTTGGGTTAAAAGCATATTATGAACTGACAAGATAACATTCAGAGCATTGTTTAGCTTATTTAACAAGACAGTATCATCTATCATGTTTAGCTGTTTTGAATAGCTTGTTGCACTCTGTAAGTTATATGGTTCTAAAGCCTCTACCGCCTGCGCAATCTGTTCTTGCGCTTCATCTTCAGTTACAAACAGTTTATTGCTATTATCTAGAAATTCTTTACCATTCTGATCTTCAAGTTCATGTTGGTATTGACCATTTGTCTTTTCATATTCTTCTTCAATATCAGCAAAATCTACAACATAACCGTACTTTTGATCTTTGTACGGTCTGTTAACTCTTGTTAAGGTCTGCAATAGATTATGAGCACGCACATTTCTGTTTAGATACAGCTTTTTAAGTCTTGGAGCATCAAAACCGGTTTGCAGCATTTGGTATACAATTAAAAAATCAACAAGACCTTCTTTATAAAGTTCAATCCATGCTTTTCTAGTGTCTTTTCCATCAACATCACAAAGAATCAACGCAGCTCGATAACGACCTTTCTCCGGCAAACATTTCTTTGCCTCAATAACCTCAGGCCCTACGCTTTCGATAAATTTTTCACCATCTTCAAAGGTTGTTTCAACTTCATCGCGATCAGTATATTTTTCTAAAAAGATCTGATACATGGTCTTTGCCTGCTCTTTACTATTGCAAACAATCATTCCACCTAAAGACTGATCTTCTTGAGCTGCTCTGAATTTTTTTAAATCCTCTACAATATAATCAAGCAAAGGCTCTACATAGTTTTTATGTGCATAAATATCTTTTATCTTTACAAATCTAGGATTAATTTGAAAATCAGCGATGGTCTTCTTCATCACTCCGCTGAAGTTCGAATCAATTTTTTCTCGAAGCAATCTTAACGTATAACCGTCAGAAATAGATTCATTGTAATAGTAGGTATGAATGTAGTCTCCAAATATATCTTTTGTGTTGATGTCACGCTGAATGATAGGCGTTCCTGTAAGTGCAATCATTACAGCGTTTTCATCACTGGAAATAAGATTTTTAAGGAAAGAACCTTTAGGGTTATAGTTACGATGCGCTTCGTCAATAAAGTAAATTCTTTTTACTTGCAGATTGTAGGCAGATTTAGACAACACTCGTGAATCATCAGAAAATTTCTGAATATTGACCACTGTTATTTCAAGTTTCCCTTCTTGATTTTGTGTGGCAAACGGACTAGATATGATTTTCTTAAAATCATCCTTATCCTGCACTGGTACAACTTTAAGTCCTCGGGCTGTGAATTCCATTTGAGCTTGATCCATTAAATCAAGTCTATCTACAATAAAGAAAAACTGAGGAATAACTCCTTGCTTGTGGTAATAATCGGTAAGGTACTTTACATTGTAATAAGCAAGAGCTGTCTTGCCGCTTCCCTGAGTATGCCAAATAATTCCTTTCTGACCGCCTTTATCCAGCATTTTCTCAATTGCTTTGGTTGCAAACAACTGAGGATAACGCATGATATGTTTCTGATTTCCAAAACTGTAATCAGCATAGGCAATACCGTATTTTAAAAGAAAATGGAATCTGTCAAAAGAAAACAGACTTTTACACATTCTTTTTGTCGGTGTTTTAGCGTTTTTACAGTTTTCCTTATACTCAGAAAGATTGATGTACTGAGGAACATTGTTGTCCTTTAACATCAGCTCCTCAGATATTTTTAAAACTTCATGAGGATAAAGTTTTATTGGAAATGAATCCTGATTATCTTCTCTAAAGGTCGAGTATTTTGTATCACGTTTGCCGATAGTTGCGTAATAAGCTCCTTGCTCAGGCGGCCTGTTCTCTTCAGCGTACTCCATGTCATTGCTAAAGACCATAATTTGGGTAATATTTAAATATCTCCTGAATGCGCTGGTCTTAAAACGAACTTTCATTCTTTCTGTTTCAGCTTGAATGCCTTTAGAGTTATTTTCTTTTTTAACTTCAATAAAAGCTAAAGGTAAGCCATTTATAAAGAGTGTGATATCAGGTCTAAAATTATCTGAATCCTTATTTCCGCATGTTAGTTCTGTTGCAAGCTGAAACGTATTGTTAACTCTAAAATTTTCCGGACTTGATAGATCAATAACTCTTTCATCTGGATTTAACAGAATCTCGTTATAGAACTGTTTTCCTAGATCTTTATTATTTAAAGATGTCTGGATCTTGCTTAACAGACTGTCAAAGTCAGGTTCGCTTTTGGTTGGATTTAATTTGAGATAGGCTTTCTTTAATCGTTCAACAAGAATATTTGTTAACGGATCTATAAGGGTTTTCTCAAGAGTTGCGCCTTTATAAGATACGCCTTTAAATGAAATGTATTCATACCCCATTTCCATGAGATACTTGATAGTAGGAAACTTTACTCTGCTGTCTTCGTTGAAAACAACCATAAATATCTCCTGTAATTATGCTAATTAAATCTGTTTTTCTTGAGTTTGCCTCAAGGCAAGATCTTTAATATCTAAATTTTTTATAAAGAAATTTATACTAATATTTATCACTCTGCAAATGTAAGACTCTTATCACAGCATCGAGATTACACTGAGTGACGGCTCTTACAATACCTGCATATATACAACCTGTCAGAAAATCAGTTGTAGTAAATAAAATGGGATTAAAAATAAATCCGTTCTCTAATATAGAGTATCAGTAAATTTCATGATTGTGTTTTAGCATGGGAATAATCAGAAGCGCAAATTGATTATTATCAGCACAGATGTAAAGAAGTGAAAGATCTCTTTATGCAAAAGAAAATCCTGCCTGACAAATAGCTCTGATAAGAAGCAATCTTTTCTTTACGCCAATTTCCTTACAAATAAGACTGCAGAGATCCTATCCTTAATAACAACTAGCCTACTCCTTGATATCTTCGCTTATAACATTGTCATCAAAAAAGCAGACATCTGCCTTATTGTTTAGGACAACATCATATATGCCAATATTGCCTATCAGACTTATGATCATCGCAAGTACCTCAAGGATACTTTAGCCTTGCTTAAATCGCACGGTAGCGATCTGTTTAAAGAAATCTGAAGATGATTTTACCGAGACTGTAAATTTTAAAATCCGGAATTACAGAAAAGGAAGTGTTAATTTTGATAGTTCTCTGTGCTGGAGCTCAATCGCATTTTGGTGCTAAAAATCATTGTTATTTTTTAATGGTTTTTGTTAATAAATTTATTAACAAGTATAAAAATTATACTATGATTTATATCATAAAAGAAGTTAAGATTGATATTATGAATGAAAAATTTCAGTTTTTAATATATAACTCTGCTGATGAAAAATTTTCGATTAATTCAGTAATTAAAGATGAAAGTATCTGGTTAATGCAAAAATCAATGGCAGAGTTATTCGATGTGGATGTCCCTGCGATATCTAAACATTTATCTAACATATACTCTGAAGGTGAATTACAAAAAGATGCAACTATTTCCAAAATGGAAATAGTTCAGAACGTCAAGTAAAGAGAGAACAAAATTTCTATAATTTGGATGCAATTATTTCTGTAGGTTACCGTATTAATTCACGTAGAGCCACACAATTTCGAATCTGGGCAACCGGCATTTTGAAAGAATACATGATTAAAGGTTTTGCTATGGATGATGAGCGGCTCAAACAAGGTAAAACCGCTCTCGGTAAAGATTACTTCAGAGAGTTACTGGAACGGGTTCGCTCAATTCGTGCCAGTGAACGACATATCTGGCAACAGATTACCGACATTTATGCAGAATGCAGTATTGATTATGATAGAACTCACCTACCACGCGTGAGTTTTATGCCATGATACAAAATCGTTTTCATTACGCCATTACTGGACAAACAGCAGCTCAAATTATCTACACGAAAGCTGATCATAGTAAAGAAAACATGGGGCTGACAACATGGAAGAATGCTCCTGACGAACGTCATTTTAAAATCAGATGTACTAATAGCTAAGAACTATTTGAATGAAAAACAAATCAGACACTTAGAGCGAACTGTAACCGGGTATTTTGGATTTGATTGAACGTGAAAACACTTTTACGATGAAGGAATTTGCCGCCAGTATCAACGCGTTTCTTGAGTTTCGCAAGTATGATATTTTGCAAGATAAAGGAAAAAGCATTAGCTGAATATACAGAATTCAACAAAACTCAGAAGATCACCTCTGACTTTGATAAAGAGGTAAACCGCATGTTGAAAGCTAATAATTAGTTTTAAATTGCGGTTTTTATGTTATTACAAGACTACATCGCCTATCCTGCTATCTTTACACAAGATAAAAACGGGATTTATGACGTTATCATTAAATATAAAAACGGAGAATGGCATACTTGCGGCAAAAATTATGATGAAGCCTATAAAATGGCTCAAGATCTAATCACAGATATGGCTTTTTTCCAATATTCAGATGTTTTGGAAATGCCGCAAAGTGCCAATATTAATAAAAATGAAACACCGATATACATCGGCTTTGATAATGCCTTAAAAATTATGTTGCGTAATGCTATGGTGCAATCCAAAACCAAACAGATAGTATTGGCTAAACGCCTTAAAATTTCGCCTCCGGCTTTAGCTCAACATATGAAATTCGGAAAAGCTTCAAAACTTGAAATATTAGCAAAAGCTTTTGAAGAGTTAGGATGTCCATTACAAATTTCTTGTATTGCAAGATAGTTTATATAAGAAGACTCTAATCTCTGCAATAATTCTTGTCTGAAATATTTTTCTATATTAGGTGTTTTTGGCTATTGATATATTGTCGAACAATATATTTCGGAACAACCATGTATGGTAAAACGGAATAAGAACGCTGCTAGAAAACTTTAAATTTCAAGAAGATAACAACTTACATTGCAGATGGTGCTCCATGTTGAACTCGAATCAACGACCCCCACCGTGTGAAGATGGTGCTCTAACCAACTGAGCTAATGGAGCATTGAGGTGCAAATATTATTACACTAATTTTTTATTTTGCAATATAAAAAGGCAATTCTTTTTAGGAATAAGACGATGGCATCTGAATTGTAATTCATTATCGCATCAATATTACTTTAAAGCATATGAAAATATACTGTTTAGATATTTTACTCATGGCATTGATTCAATTATCATACAGAACATTGACAATGATTAAAAAGAAAACAAACAAAAATGAGTGTCCTTTATATTCAATCTTTTGTACTAATTGCTTATGCAATTTGCTCCCTGCTTATTCCGTTAAAAATTTCCTCTAAAGGCAAATTTTTCGTTCTGCTTGCTATTCTTGTATGCGGCTTGAAGTATGTTATATACGGATTGACCGGCGGAATTTTAGAACCAAAGTTGCCTCCCTATGCCGTTGTTGTTCTTGAATCACTGTTTGCATCTTTGCTGTTATGCGTGGTAATGCTGATTGCAAAAGACATTATTTCTTTAATTCTCTTTGTCTTACGTAAAGCCGATATCCTGTCATGGCGTATTCCTCAAAACAAAGTTGCTGTTGCAGTAAGTTTTATTGCTCTTTCCTTTGGTTTTTACGGAACATTTACTCAATTTGTTACCCCTAAAGAGCAAGCTGTTGAAGTAAAAATTAAAAACTTACCTCAGGAATTTGACGGATTTAGAATAGTACAGCTTACCGATATTCATGTCGGTCCCATCCTGAAAAAAGATTACGTACAGAGAATCGTTGAAAAAACCAATCATCTACATCCTGATCTTGTAGTTATAACCGGTGATTTCGTTGACGGCAGCGTAGCCAATTTGGCAGGTGAATTTGAACCGTTAACTGATTTACATGCAAATTACGGTATCTACGCTGTAACAGGAAATCATGAATATTATTCCGGTGCTGCCCAGTGGATTGCCGCTTTGTCACAGCTTAACATCAAATTTTTAAACAACGAAAATGATATCATAACAAAAGGCGAAGCAAAGCTTGCCATAGCAGGGATCCCTGATCCTCGTGCGGAAAATTTCGGCTTTGCAAAGCCCGATTATAAAAAAGCTCTATCCGGACTTCCGAATATCCCTGTAATTATGCTGGCTCATGAGCCTGCTGTTGCCAATGAACACCCTAAAGTCGATCTGCTTTTAAGCGGACATACCCACGGCGGTACCATGTTTTTCCTTAAACCGCTTATCGCCGAATTTAACGGCGGATTCGTAAGCGGAAAATATCAGCTGGGAGATCTGACTTTATATGTCAGCAACGGCAGCGGCATTTGGTCAGGATTTTCTTGCAGGGTTGGAGTTGATTCGGAAATAACCGTTTTTACGTTAAAAAAGTAAGTTGAAATAATTGTTTTAATTATTTTTGCCTTAAAAAGATCCATTTTTTTAACTGTATTTACAAATTAAAAAATTTTTCATATTGTATTTATAACGTTTTTACGGAGAATTTTATGTTAAAGCAAATATCACAGCGTTCTTCATGGTGGCTCCTCGCATAACTGCGGGGATGTGATATTTTTTAACAAAAAACCCGCAGATCTGGCGGGTTTATTCATTTTTAAAGCCCGCACATTTTGATATTTACGGAGCTTAAAAATGAAAGAAATTCTGCTTTACGGAAAATACAGCGATAAACCCCATCTTTTTTATCGCAACCATGTGTTAAACACCAATACTTTACTGCTTGAATCGGCAGAAATCGTTGATAAAAGCGGAACTAAAAGCATTATCGGTGCATCATGTGCTCTTAAAATCATATGTAACGATTTGAATGTCACGATTCAAGCGATAAATGACAACGGCAAAGCTCTAATCCTGCCGCTTGCTCAAAAACTTAATACCAAATCGTTTGATGAAACAAAAATAAATCTTTCTTATACGAGACCGCCTAAAAATATTGACGAAGAGACTCGCCTGAAATTCCCTTCTCCCCTTGACGCTCTGCGTGCGGTACAGAACACTTTAAAAGAATTTAAAGACATAACCTTTGCAGGAGTTATCGCTTTTGATTTTATCAATAACTTTGAAGATATAGCCGATGTTCCGCAAGGCCTAAATTCTTGTCCTAATCTGGTTTTTAACCTTTATGACATATCCGTAGTTTTTGATCATATCCATAAAAATGCTGTAGTTCACGGATACGCTTTTAGTGAAAAAAATAAAAACGAATGTCTGATTAAAGCTTATAAGTTAAAGGAAAATTTGGATGCTTTTAATGCAGAATTAAATTTAAAGCATCCTAAGGTCGATACATTAAACTGCAACGTCAATATAAGCGATAAAGAATTTAGTGACTTGGTTGTCAAAATTAAAAATCACATCATAAAGGGCGATGCATTCCAAGTCGTTCCGTCCAGAGTTTTTTCACTGCCGTGCCGTGATCCGTTTTTAAGCTACGCCTACTTAAAAGAAGATAATCCTTCACCTTATATGTACTTTATCCAAGATGATAAGTTCACTCTAATCGGGGCATCTCCTGAATTTTCCTTACG
The DNA here is from genome assembly GCF_000188195.1 of Succinatimonas hippei YIT 12066. Taxonomy (GTDB): domain Bacteria; phylum Pseudomonadota; class Gammaproteobacteria; order Enterobacterales; family Succinivibrionaceae; genus Succinatimonas; species Succinatimonas hippei. The sequence goes on along the minus strand of NZ_GL830973.1, from coordinate 48,132 downwards.
TTACGATAAAGACAGCAATGAAGTTTCAATATCACCGATCGCCGGTACAAGACCGCGAGGAATTGACGCAAACGATAAAATCGATCCTGACTTAGATGCAAGAATCGAGCTCGAACTTAGAATGGATAAAAAAGAGATTTCCGAACATGTCATGCTGGTTGATTTGGCACGCAACGATTTGGCACGCATAGCAAAACCTGGAACTCGTCGTGTTGAAAATCTACTTCATGTAGACAGATACCAAAGCGTCATGCATCTTGTAAGTGACGTAAAAGCCGAGCTTAAAGAAGATCTGGACGCCCTTCATGCCTATCAGGCATCAATGAACATGGGAACATTATCCGGAGCTCCCAAAATCATGGCACATAAAATCATTTATAAATACGAAGGCGTAAAACGAGGCTCATATGGCGGAGTGGTTGCCCGTCTTGAAACAGGAGGATCATTTGATTCCTGCATTGCAATTCGCAGTGCTTTTATAAAAGACGGTACTGCATATATCCAATCCGGATGCGGTGTTGTATTTGATTCCGATCCTGAAGCAGAAGCAATGGAAACGTTTAACAAAGCCCGTTCGGTTATAAGAGCCGTATCAAAAGCTAATAAGGAGATTTAATCATGCCGGCAAACATTAAAATCATTTTTATCGATAATTTTGATTCCTTTTCTTATAACCTTGTTGACGAGCTGAAAATTTTAGGTGCTGAGGTTATTGTTTATCGCAATGATGCTGATCCTGAATTTATATTAAAAAAAGCGGAGAAATTTAAACAAGATGGCCTTAACGTAATCGGTGTCCTTTCACCGGGACCGTCAAGTCCTAGAGACGCTAACAATTTAATGGCAATAATCGAAAAATTAAAAGGACAGATTCCGCTATTGGGAATTTGTCTGGGGCATCAAGCACTAGGGCTGTCTCTTGGCGGAAAAGTAACCCAAGCGTCATATATTGCTCACGGTAAAGCATCTAAGATCGTTCATGATGGAATGTACTGCTTTAAAGGTTTGCCCAACCCTTTAAGAGCTGCACGCTATCACTCTCTTATCGTTACCGATTTGCCTGAGAACGTAAAAATTATCGCCAGTTATGACAATATGGTAATGGCTCTCTATGAAGAAAAAATGCGTCTTTTAGGATTACAGTTTCATCCTGAATCTATTTTAACCACCTACGGACGCAAAATTTTGCTAAATGCAATAAACCTTTTATGTTAACTTGTGCTTTTGCCTTTAACAGATTGAGTTAAAGGCAATTGCCAATCCGCCAAGTGATGTTTCCTTATATTTTTGATTCATATCTTTGCCGGTTGCATACATGGTGCTTATCACTTGATCAAGGCTTACCCGAGGCTGGCTTAATCGCGACATTGATATACGAGCTGCCGATATTGCCTGCAAAGCACCAAAAGCATTACGCTCAATACAGGGGATCTGAACCAAACCGTCTACAGGATCACAAGTTAATCCCAGGTGATGTTCCATCGATACCTCTGCTGCCGAACAGGCTACCGAAGCTTCTGCTCCTAAGACAGTTGCCATAGCACCTGCTGCCATGGAGCTTGCCGCCCCTATTTCCGCCTGGCAACCGGCTTCAGCTCCGCTTATTGAGGCATTCTTTTTATAAAAAGATCCGATAAGCATCGCGCTTAACAGAAACTCAACGACTTTATCATCATTAAAACCGATTGCATGATTTTTCAGATAAAGCATAACAGCAGGCACCACAGCGCATGCTCCGTTTGTCGGAGCCGTTACAACTTTTGCTCCGGCTGCATTTTCTTCAGCAATGCAAAAAGCATACAAAGAAACGTAATCAATGATGCCTAAAGGATCGGCTGTAATCGTCAGTCTTTGATAGAGTTCTTTACCGCGGCGTTTTAAATGCAATGCTCCTGGTAAATAGTCGCTTTTACAATGTGATCCGTTATAGTAAACCTGCTGCATGGTTTCCCATATTTCAAGACAATAATCCTTTATATATTTTTCATCATGAAACTGTTTTTCAAACTCAAGGGATAATTTTGCCAAATTCCAACCATGCTCTTTACAAAGATTAAGTGCCTGCTCAGTATTGCTTATAGGCATAAAATCTTTTTTATCAATGATAAGCGGATCGGTGTCCTGTTCTTTTTTATAAAAATCAGCTTCTACTTTTATAAATCCGCCGCCTACCGAGTAATAAGTTTCTTCTGCTAAAACATCACCTTTTTCATCTAATGCTTTAATAGTCAGGGCATTTTCATGCAAAGGAAGAAATTCTGATGAGAAAACAAGATCTTCTTTGTAATTAAAATCTATATCCTTTATACCGCATAATTTAATTTTGCGTTCATTTATAACCCTGTCAATTATTTCTTCCTGTAATTTGGCATCAAGATCTTTTGGAGAAATTCCGCATAATCCCCAAATAACGGCCTTATCGGAAAGATGTCCGATTCCGGTTAATGATAAAGAGCCAAAAAGAGTTATCTTTATTTTTGCCGTTTTATCTAAAACATCATGTATTTTTTTACAAAACATATTGCCTGCAAAAAGCGGACCTAAGGTATGCGAAGAAGAAGGACCGATGCCGATTTTAAAAATAGAAAGATTGCTTTGCACGATTTTTTCCTTAATACCAAATTGGCAAAAAGTTTAGCAGAAAATACAAAATTAAGACTCAAATTTCTCTACATAACCGACAAAATCATATATTAATCAACAAAAAACTTGCCCTCGATCATGCCTTTATCATAAGACTTTGGCTTTATAAAAATATACTTGTAAAATTCTATTAGTTGCAAAAATCGCAGCTTTCCTTGGATTTTAATAAAAGGAGATTTTTTATGTTTGATTGGATTGATGAAGGTAAACTTTTTATTTCAAATCCTGATGCAGACGGAAATGAAACCTACTTTTACGTTAAGGAGCTGCGTTTTTATAATAAATCAATAATGATGATTGGAGCAGAGGCTCCAACTCTTGAAGAGCTTTGCGACAATCTTTATGAAGATTACTATGTAGGCGTTCCCTTGCATGAAAATGATGATGACGATTATTTTGAAATCATTGATGAGGACGGCTATATAAACCGCTTTGAAGCAGACAATGAATTGAAGCTTGAGTTTGAAGAAGGAAAAATCTACGGATGCCCCGATTCTGAACTTAGTGAAGAAATGTTCTGCAAAATTTTAAGTATTTCTCCGTTTAGAGGCAAATATGCGGTTATTTATGTAATCGGCCGCTCTTTATCCGAAATAAAATACGCAGAAGATCATCAAGATTATGAAAATGATGTTCTTGAAGATCTTTCCGTTTTGCCTTGGGAGTATCGTGATTACGACGGAGAGATGCTTTATGGAGACTTTCTCTCTTTCTGCCAATATGCACCTGAAGATATTGACTTTGATGATGATTACGAAGATGAAAATGAAGTCAATTACAGCGACTACTATGTAGATGAAAACGATCTTGAACCCCAAGAAGAAGGTCGTGACGCTGAAGACTCAAACAATAACTATGATGAAAAGGGAACTAAACAGGAGAATGAAAACAGAGAAGATCCGAATAGAATCCCTATTCGCTGATTAAAAAATTACCTTGCTCCCAAGCTGACAAAATATCGGCTCTATTAATTGTTGATAATTAACTATTTGTTTTAAGCGGACTATTTTATTTTCATAAAAGTCCGCTTGGTTTTATTTACTTAAACACAGACGTAAAACTTTTTAAACGATTATTAAAAAATATCAGCATTTTGCTCTTCACAAATTAAAGCTTGATGATAATAAATTTAGAAAAAGTGTTTATACAATACTGCTTGAAACCGGTTTCAGTGAGCTAAATACATGCAGACAAACAGTAAGAAGACTTTCATCTGCAGAACAATTAAAGAACATGTAACCGCAAGCAATAGTAGGAGCGGTAATCTGTAAATTCATTTCTATTATCATCCCCATCCATAGAGTTATAGGATTCAGCGGTACACTTAACGGATATTCAAACAAAATACTAAGAAAACAGAACTTTTAAGACATGAAAATGTCTGAATTTGTCTTGTAATTAACTTTAATGCCTGTTTACTTAACAAATTGCACCAAAAACGCCATAGTATTAACCTCTTTATAATCAAAAGGTTATCTGTTTTTTATTTATCCTATAAAAAAATTTATAAAAAATTCTTTCTTTTAATGTTTATTTGTATTACCTTTAAGAAAAACATTTTTGAGGAATTTTTAAATGAAGTTTTTAAATCGTTCAAACAAGTGGTGGCGCCTCGCAATATAGCGGGGTCTTTGTGTTTGAGCAAAAAACTTCATATAAGAACCCGCAGTAAGCGGGTTTTTTTATGGTCTGGAGCCCGCTTGAAACAAGAGGGCAAGACCTAAACCTCGAGCCCTCTTAATAAGATCAGAAATAAAAAAATTTTAAGAGGGATATAAAAATGTTAAATCAGTTTAATAAACTCTATCAAGGCAACTCATTAAGCGAAACTGAAAGTCGTGACGTTTTTGCGGAAATCTTCAAAGGCAGACTTAACGAAGCCCAATTAAGCTCACTTGTTACCGCTCTAAAAATTAAAGGTGAAAATCAAGACGAAATAGCCGGTGCTGCTCTTGCCATGCTTGATGCTGCTGAAAAATTTCCTCGTCCGCAAATTAAAATCGGTGAAATTGTCGGAACCGGCGGCGATTGCCTTAATACCATAAACATTTCAACGTTAAGTGCTATTATCGCTTCCTGCTTAGGGCTTTACATAGCAAAACACGGCAACCGTGCCGTTTCATCTAAAACCGGTGCCTCCGACTTGTTAAAAGCCTTAGGATATAACTTAAATTTATCCCCTGATTTAAGTGCTTCCCTTTTGTTAAAAGAAGGTTTTGCCTTTATGTTTGCGCAAACTTATCATAAAGCAATGAAATTTGCTGCGCCGGTACGTCAAAGCCTTCAAACCAGAACTATTTTCAATCTATTAGGACCGCTGACCAACCCAGCACATCCTGATTACGAACTTTTAGGTGTTTATGATAAAGAACTATTACCATTAATGGCCAAAACTTTATATAAAACCGGAATAAAAAGAGCTTTATGCGTAAACGGCAACGGAATGGATGAAATAGCTCCTTTCGGAATTACTCATTATGCCGAACTTAAAGAAGACGGTACAGTGATTACCGGTTTTATGACCAAAGAAACTTTCGGAATAACCGATGAATATACCCAAGAAGATCTAAAAGGCGGAAGTCCTGAAGATAATGCAACTATTGCATTAAACATTCTTCAAGGTAAAGGAACCGCCGCACAAAATGCAGCCATTGCCGTAAACACATCTGCACTGCTGTATCTTGCTAACCGTGTAAGTTCTTTTAAAGAGGGCTATGATATGGCACTTGCGGCAATTAAATCCGGAATCGGTATTAAGAAGCTTTACAGCTTACGCTCTTATAACGAGGAAAAATAAGATGTTGCAGGCACAAAAATTAAGCGCCGCTGCTCTTAAATACAGCGGTCTTAATATAGAAAGTCTTGATAATACCGTCTTAGCCACGATTATCAACAAAAAGGTAGAAAATATCACTGCAATTAAAGATTATAACCATTCTTTAACCAGTGAATCATTTATTGAGCGCAAACCGCACGAATTTAAGCGCGCCCTCCAAGGTAATAAGCGCCACTTTATTTTAGAGTGTAAAAAATCTTCACCAAGTCTTGGAGATTTTTGTCCCGATTTTAATCTTGAAAAAATCGTATCCTGCTATAACGATCGTGCTGATGAGATATCGGTTCTTACGGAAGAATTTTTCTTTAAAGGATCATTTGAATATTTAAAGCAAGTCCGTAAACTTACTGAAAAACCAATTTTATGCAAAGATTTTATTATTGCCAAAGAGCAGATAGAAATTGCAAAAAAGATCGGAGCCGATGCTGTTCTTTTAATGTTAAGCGTCCTGACCTTTGATAAGTTTTTAGAATTATATAATTTTGCCAAAGAATTAAATCTTGATGTCCTTACCGAAGTGGCTAACGAAGCCGAAGCGAAATTTGCCGTTGAACATCATATAGATATTATCGGAATCAATAACCGTAATTTGCACACTTTAACCATAGACTTAAATAACGCCAAAAAGCTTTACCCCTTATTTCCAAAAGATACTGTTGTAATCAGCGAATCCGGTATTAAAACCCATCGGGATATAGTCAACATGCTGCCTATTAAAAACTTTTTAATAGGATCTGCCCTATGCTCTGAAATAGATATAGAGCTTAAAGCAAATTCACTTCTATACGGCTTTAACAAACTTTGCGGTTTAACGGATAAAGCCGGAATTGAAACGGCAATAAACAATAAATTTTCTCTTGCCGGCTTAATTTTTGCTCCACAATCACCTCGCTGCATCAATTTGGATCGAGCTGCAAAATTGGCTTTAAATCCGATATATAAAAGTAAAATCAACTTTTGTGGAGTATTTAAGGATGCCGATCTCGACACTGTTGTCGAAATTGTTACTAAACTTTGCCTCAAATTTGTGCAATTGCACGGAAAAGAAAGTCCCGAGTATATAAAGACTTTGCACGAAAAATGTCCAAAGCTTACAATCATTAAAGCTTTAGGTATGAGTGAAAGCTTAAACAATGAGGATTATCTGCTGTTTAAGGAATACGTGGCAAAAGCTGATCTTCTTCTTTTAGACAGTAAAAATCCCGGAAGCGGTAAAGAATTTGATAAAAGTCTTATTCCTGATTTTATCAATAAAGATAAAACTATTATTTCAGGCGGAATCGGACCTTCAAATATAGCTTCAATACTTACTCTTAATTTTTGCGGAATCGACTGTAATTCCTGCTTGGAATCGGCACCGGGGAAAAAAGATCCTGAATTAACCCGCAAACTTTTTGACAGAATTAATGAAATCAAGGAGTAACAAATGTCTCGTCTAGATCCTTTTTTCGGTAAATTCGGTGGTATGTACGTACCTGAAGTGTTAATTCCTGCTTTAGATGAACTCGAAGAGGCTTTCGTTACGGCAAGAAAAGATCCTGAATTTATAAATGAGCTAAACAATCTTCTTAAAAATTATGCCGGCCGCCCTACTGCTCTTACTCTTTGTAAAAATTTAACGCGCGGAACTAAAACCAAGCTGTACCTTAAACGCGAAGATTTACTGCACGGCGGAGCTCATAAAACCAATCAGGTCCTAGGGCAGGCGCTTTTGGCCAAAAGAATGGGAAAAACTCGTATTATCGCCGAAACCGGAGCCGGTCAGCACGGTGTCGCAACGGCTTTAATTTGTGCCTTAATGGGCTTTAAGTGCACCATTTATATGGGTGTCGTTGATGCCAAGCGTCAAAAACCCAATGTTTTCAGAATGCGCCTTATGGGAGCTGAAGTAAAAGAAGTAAAATCAGGATCCGGTACTTTAAAAGATGCTTGTAATGAGGCCCTGCGCGATTATGCCGCAAATTTCGAGCATACTCATTACATGATAGGAACCGCTGCAGGTCCGCATCCTTTTCCGACAATAGTTAGAGAATTTCAAAAGATAATCGGCATTGAAACACGCAAGCAAATCCGCGAATTTGAGGGAAGAGATCCTGATGCTGTTTTTGCTTGTGTCGGCGGCGGATCAAATGCTATCGGCATGTTTACAGATTTTCTTGATACGGATGTTCCTCTTTATGGCGTAGAACCGGCCGGTAAAGGACTTGATACCGATTTCCACGGTGCAACTTTAGAAAAAGGATCCGAAGGCATATTTTTCGGAGCTTATTCATATAATCTGCAAAATGAGGACGGACAAATAAATGAATCATACACAGTTTCTGCAGGTCTTGATTTTCCGTCAGTCGGTCCGCAGCATGCTTATTTAAAAGATATCGGCCGCGTAAACTATGTTTCCGTTACGGATGAAGAGGCTCTTGAAGCTTTTTCTCTTTTAAGCCGCCACGAAGGAATTATTCCTGCTCTTGAATCATCTCATGCTTTAGCTTATGCCATTAAAATGATTCGAAAATACCCTGACAAAGAACAGCTTTTTGTCGTAAATCTCTCAGGACGCGGCGATAAAGACATTTTCAGCGTTAATGATATTCTTGAACAAAAAGGCTGTATCGATGAGCACGGCAATATCATCATCGAAAAAATCGCCGGCAACAAAGATTTATTATAAGGAGAGCAAAATGACCGATCGTTTTACAGAGTGCTTTAAACGTTTAAAACAAGCAGATGAAGGGGCTTTTGTTCCTTTTGTAACTTTATGTGATCCTAATTTTGATATCTCCTTTGATATTTTAAAAACCCTGGTTAATGCAGGAGCTGACGGACTGGAGCTGGGCATCCCTTTTTCTGATCCCTGCGCTGACGGCGTTACTATTCAACTTGCGGATAAACGCGCATTATCAAGCGGAGCCTCTCTTGATAAATGCTTTAAGCTTATATCAAAAATCAGAGCAGAGTATAGCAAGCTGCCGATCTCAATTTTATGTTATTCAAATATTGCTATTGTTCGCGGTCTGGAAAAATTCTACCGTGATGCTGCAAATGCAGGAGTTGATGCCGTTCTTCTTGCCGACATCCCGGTCGAAATGGTCAATAAACAGCATAACTTTTTAAAAGCCGCAAATGATGCCGATATTGATTTAATTTTAATAGCTCCGCCTAACGCTTCTGACGCTGTATTAAAGAAAATAGCAGAGCTATCCCAAGGATATACTTACGCATTATCACGCTACGGTATTACAGGAACAGATAATGCTTTAGGAAAACCTAAAGAGATGCTTAGAAAATTAAAAGAAGACAATGCAGCTCCTGCTCTTTTAGGTTTCGGCATTTCGACTCCGGATCATGTTAAGGAAGCTCTGGAGGCCGGAGCCGACGGAGCAATTGCAGGATCAGCAGTTGTCAAAATTATTGAAAATAATCTTCACGATAAAGGCAAAATGCTTTCAGAAATAGAAAGCTATGTCAAAGCAATGAAAGCTGCAACTAAAAAATAATTTTTTAAAAACCGTATTTTTACTTTATGCCTGATTTTTTCAGGCATTTTTTTATTAAATCATCAGATCTATTTTGGTAGATTTTCCAATAAAGAATAAGTTTTTGTAAAAAACAAAATATTTATCTTCTTTTTCTTTTATCTTCCATACAACGTATGTTTTTATCATAATCTTCCATTGATTTAATTATTTTTAAATGCAAACGTTTGCATAAAAATTAATTTATCAAAACGTGATAAACATCATGTTTTTAAATTTAAATATACTTAAAAATTACTAGCAACGAACAAATAGATCTGATGTCTTGAGACAAGGATTCTTTATGAAGATTGTATTTTATGGTGTTCACTCATACGATATTGAGTTTTTTACCAGAGCCAATAAGAATTTTGGATTTGAATGTGTTTTTCAACGTGCACACTTAAATATACACACCACTGCCCTTGCTCAAGGAGCTGAGATCGTATGTCTTTTCGTAAATGACTTTGCCGATAGAAAAGTTATTGAAGAATTTTCCCGTATCGGCGTTAAACTTATAGCTTTGCGCTGCGCCGGTTTTAATAATGTTGATTTAAATGCAGCAGCACAATACGGCATAAAGGTCGTACGCGTCCCGGCTTATTCACCTTATGCAGTAGCTGAACATGCATGTGCCCTTATCCTAACATTAAATCGTAAAATTCATCGCGCCTATCTTCGTACCAAAGACGGAAACTTTTCTTTGCACGGCTTGATGGGATTTGATATGCACGGCAAGACTGCCGGTATCATCGGTACCGGAAAAGTAGCTAAGAAATTAATTAAAATACTTCAGGGATTTGATATTGATGTCTTAGCTTATGACCTATATCCCGATCTGGAGTACGCTAAAAACAACCATTTTCGCTATACTGATTTGAATGAAATTTTTGAAAAATCAGATATTATTTCCTTGCATTGTCCTCTTACTGAAGATACCACCTATATCATCAATGAAAGTTCAATAGCTAAAATGAAACCGGGAGTAATGCTCATTAATACCGGTCGTGGAAAGCTTATTGACTCTGAGGCTCTTATTGAGGGATTAAAACAACATAAGATCGGAGCTGCCGGTCTTGATGTATACGAAGAAGAAGCCAACTACTTCTACGACGACAATTCCGACAATATAATCGATGATGATAAACTGGCAAGGTTATTGTCATTTAATAACGTCGTAATCACTTCACACCAGGCATTCTTTACGCATGAAGCGGTAAGCAATATTGCAGAGCGTACTTTAGAGAACGTTAAGGAATTCATTGAAGGAAAGCCGTTAAGCTGTGAGGTAAAAAATATTTAAGGTTTTTCATGTGCCCTCTGACATCGACATTTGCGATGTCTTCTTTTGACGTAGTCATAGTCATTGCTCCTTAAGTAATTAAGGAGCTTTTTTTTATAAAAATCTATAAAACTATACCGTTTTTATCATTAGAATTTTTGCAATATTTTGCTTTATTAATTCACTTTTTTAGTGCAAATGCGTTATTTTATGGCATAATCTCGCGACCTTAAATATTTTTCATGCACACTATGACCAAACTAAGCCTAAAAGACATAATTTTGCTCGGCATGACTAATTTTGCTTTATATGTCGGTGCCGGAAATATTATTTTCCCTCCTTTTATCGGTTTGCAGGCAGGAGATCATGTATTGCCGGCTGCAATAGGTTTCATCCTAACCGGTGTCGGTCTTCCTGTTATCGCCGCTATAGCATTAGCTCGCGTAGGCGGAGTTCTGCAGTATATTACAATTCCTATAGGTATAAAGCTCGGTCTTATCATGACGGTTTTATGTTACCTATGCATCGGTCCTCTCTATGCCATTCCTCGTACTGCTACTGTAGCCTATGAACTTGCAATAACTCCCTTTACTCATACACTCTCCTACCTTCCTATTTATTCGGTAATTTATTTCGCTATATCTTTTTTGTTCGCTTTATATCCTGCAAAAATTCTTGATACCGTCGGCAAAATTCTGTCTCCGATCAAGATCTCTGCCTTACTTATATTGTGTCTAACGGCTTGGTTCATTAAAGCAGGAGTAAGTGAAATACCTAATGGTCCATATGTAAATGAACCCTTCTCTCAAGGAGTCATAAACGGTTATTTAACACTTGACACTTTAGCCTCGCTTGCTTTTGGCATCGTGATTGTCGATGCAATCCGTTCAAGAGGTATAAACGATCGTAAAAAAATAACTCATTATGCAATTATCTCCGGCTCTATAGCCGGACTAGGCTTGCTTTTCATTTATATATGCTTGTTCAAGCTCGGTAATGAGTCTTTTAATATCGCGAACGGATCTACAAACGGAGCGGAAGTCCTTGCAGCTTACGTTAATATGACTTTCGGTATTGCCGGCAACATATTTTTGGGTGTTCTGATTATCGTTGCATGCCTTGTCACAGCTATCGGATTAACCTGTGCCTGTTCAAGCTATTTTTCAAAAATCACCAAAATAAAATATCGCACCTACGTTATCGCTATTTCACTTTTCGGGACACTTATTTCCAATCTTGGATTAACTCACCTAATTAAGGTATCAATACCTTTTTTAATTACTATTTATCCGATGTTTATTGTGCTTGTTCTTGCAAGTTTTTTTACAAGCTTCTTTAATAATGCCGCACGCGTTATTGCTCCTCCGGCTCTATTATCCTTGGCTTTCGGTCTGGTTGACGGCTGCAACAGTGCAGGTTTTCATATCATCCCGGAAGCGCTCATTAAAATTCTTCCTTTATACGATTCGAATTTAGCATGGCTTCTGCCTTCCTTTACCGTATTCGTAATCTGTTTTATTTTGGATAAATTTTCTGCAATTAATAAAAAATCTAAAACTTTATCAACAACAATTAAAAAATAATCTTCAACTACTGATATCTTCGGCAGCTTATATGCTGCCGAATTACAACATCATATATAAACAGCTCTTATTAGCATCCCTTTCCATAATTAAACAGGCCCTCTCTCTACAATAATCGCAAGCTTTATGCTGCCATTTACCAAGACCTGCACGACAACCTATATTATTAGCAAGACCTACAAGATGTTTCGGGCAACTTTTATATCGGCATTTGCCGCATATTTGTATTTTTCATGTTTTTTTAGTTGTCTTTACTTTATACAACTGCACTTAGTCCGGTTTGATTCATATGTTTACATTAGCAAATATTCCGCCCTACAGTTCAAGCTTATAAAAGAAAAAATTAACCGACAAGGCATGACAAAAAAACCGTACAGCAACACAAGATTTTAATAAATCATTTACAGTAAGCCCACAAAAAGATTTTGCGGGCTAAAAATACAGCTATCAAAGAATATTGATAAAAATAGTAAGAATCGTAGCGTTTACAAAGTCAATAAATAAAGCACCGACAATCGGGACAACGAAGAAAGCTTTAGGCGACGGACCGTTGGCTCCGGTAAAGGTCTCCATATTAGCCATAGCGTTCGGAGTGGCTCCCAAACCGAAACCGCAATGACCTGTTGCAATAACGGCAGCATCATAATCCTTACCCATAATTCTGAAAGTTACGAAGTAAGCAAAAAGAGCCATGACCAAAGTCTGAATCAACAAAATTGTAATCAAAGGAATAGCCAACGTGGCAAGCTCCCACAAATTCATAGTCATAAGAGCAATTGCCAAGAAAAACTGCAGAGAAATACCTCCGATAACATTGATAGAGTGCAGCGGCATTTCAAGATTCTTTTTATCCATCACATTGCGCACTAAAGCCGCAACCATCATCGGTCCCAAATATGCAGGCAAAACGATATTCAAATAGTTTAAGCCAAGAATGATGAAATAGCCGATACCCATACACACAATAATAAATGTGGTTGCGGAAAAGAGCAGATACTCGTTGATGTTTTTTTGCTCCTTAGTAAGCTTACCCTCCACCATCTCTGCATTATCGGTAGTTTTCTTGGTACGAAATGATTTTAAATCGTAATGAGCTAATAGTGCTTTTCCGACAGGACCGCCTATCATGCAGCCGGCTATCAATCCGAAAGTAGCGGCGGCAACAGAAACAGTCAGTCCTGCATCAAGCCCGGCTTTAATAAGTTCAGGACCGAAAGCTGCAGCCGTTCCGTGTCCGCCGGTCAAAGCAATAGAACCTGCGGCAAGGCCCATAAGCGGATTTAAATCGAACATGTAACTTAAAGAAATACCGACGCAGTTTTGAATCAAAATTAAAACGATGCAGGCACAAAGAAATATCATTACACTGATGCCGCCTTTAACCAGCATCCTGAATGACGCTGAAAAACCGATTGTAGTAAAGAAGGCAAGCATTAATAAATTTTTTAACTGACTGTCAAAGGTAAATTGAAATAATTCAAGCTCATGACCGAACAAAGTGAAAAAAGAAAAAACTATTCCGCCGATAACCGGAGCCGGAATAAAAAACCTTTTCAAAAGCGGTATCTGATTCTTTATCCATCTGCCAAGAAGCAGCAAAGCTACTGCTATTGCGAGGGTTTCCTGCATTCCGAACTCATAAGTAAACATAATAACCCCCAAATTTTCACTCAGCATTAATTAAAGAAAACTTTACACAAACAAAATAACCCTAAAACTATACAGCATTAAGGATAAAATTTAAAGGTATAGTGCTTATTCACGACGTGTTTTATATTTTTTCATTATTGCAATAATACGGCCTAATAGCTTAATTTATGAGCGCTAAACAAAACATCACTTTGCTGCACTGTTTTTCATTAAATCACGGATCTCAGTTAAAAGCTCAATCTGAGGATCAGGTTTAGCCGCTGCCGCAGCTTCATCCTTAGCTTTAGCTTCATCTTCTTGAGCAATAAACCGTTTTTGAATGTTAATAATAACTTTCATAGCAATGAAAATCGACAAAGCAATTAACAGGAAATCAAAAACGGTTTGAATAAAAGCCCCATAATTTAATATTACTGCTTCTTGAGTTTCAGTCTTATCCCGTAATGTAATAGCCAAATCTTTAAAGTCAACGGATCCGACGATTACACCTAATATCGGCATAATAACATCAGCGACTAAAGATGAAACAATTTTGGAAAAAGCCGTACCGACTACGACACCTATCGCCATATCGATAACGTTACCGCGCATTGCAAATTTCTTAAATTCCTGTAAAAAGGAAGTTCCTGCATTTTTTAAATCTTTCATTTTTTAACCTTGAAAACTTTGTGCAAAAAACTCAACTTAAACAAGACGATAACATCATGCTCAAACGTTCAATGTGTTGATGTTATAATGTTTTAAACTAAAAATTTCTTACAAAACAATAAAATATCATTTTAATCACATGTGCGTATCCTACCGTATTTTTACGATTTATATCGATTTTTTGCACTTAGTTTTAAAATTTGCGCTGCAGAAGCATCGTAGTATTGATTTAACATATCCATTTGTTTTTTAACTTCATCTTCGCTTTGAACATTTATATACCAACATTTACGGGCAGGATCAAAACGATAATTTAAAGCTTTAAGCTTATCTTTAATATCAAAAGGCGAACCTACGGCATAAATCTTGTATTCATGACGCAATGCGCTGTTAATAAGCATCTCAAAGGCTTCAGGCTCAATATGCATAAGCCATAAAAGCGCAAGACAGTCATCATAGGCACGGTGCGCATCGTAAAACCAACCGCGAACCTGGCACAAAAACTCAAGTTTTCGTCCGTTATCTCCTAAAGCATCCCAATTTACTCCGGACAAAGAGCAAGCCCAAGATAAATCACTTAATGTAGGAAATCTTCTATCAAAAAAAGGACGATCGAATTTAGCATTATGAGCAACAACTAAAGGACGACCGGCAAGAATTTGCGAAACCGAATCATTGTCAAAGCGATGTCCTGCTACCATTTCATCTGTAATATGAGTCAGCTGCTGAATTTCCAAAGGAATTTTTTTTCCGGGATCTTCAAACTCATCATAAATTCTATCAATGGACAGCATGAGTTTGCGATCAAATGAGTAAGTAACCCTAACCATGCCAAGTTCAATAATTTTTTCTTGGTTACAGTCCATACCGGTAGTTTCAGTATCTAAAAAGACTACATGATGGACGCGTTCACCTTCTTGAGGCTCATTAAGTTTAATCGGCAATTTAGTATTGATGCCGTCTACAGTTAGGGGAATTCTTTCAAGCAATCTGAAATCCTCAGGGTGCTTTTGAATTTCATCAAGACGCTCTAAAGGAAAAACAGAGTTTAAATTACTCATAAAATCGTCCGCCTTAATTAAATGTTTTTTATATGGTAAAGCTAAAAAACTCTTTACCAAAGTCATTATGACTAAATATTTAAAATTTTAGAGTAGAATACCGATATTTTAACTTCAAGGTAATAAAGTATATGAAACTATCAGCTTCTTCAATGCAGGATTTTTTAGGTATTTCTTTTACTAAAATTACCGAAAAAGAATTAATCGCAACAATGCCTGTCACAGAAAGGACAAGCCAAGTTCACGGATTCTTAAACGGCGGCGCTTCACTTGCTTTATGCGAAATATGTGCCGGAACCTTATCTTTACATATTTTAAAAAACACCGATAAAACCGCTTTGGGAGTACAAGTTTCAGCCAATCATTTAAGAACCGCCAATCTAGGAGAGACCGTTACTTGCAGAGTTTTGCCGGTAAAAATAGGCAACTCTCTTCATGTTTTTGATGCTTTGGTTTTAAATGCATGTGATGAAATTCTTTGTAAAGCAAGCGTGACAAACATGGTAGTAACGCTGAAAAAATAATACGGATACTTTATGCTTTTTCCATTAAACGACATTAACATTTTTACTCATTCGATACGAATTTTATTATCTTCAAATGAGGATTTTGTTATCTTCCGGAATATGCAAGATAACAAAATTCATTTTTTATCTATTCAAAAAAACAATAATTCTAAAGAAACTTTTGTTATCGCCCCGTTTAATCCTGACGACAAACCTTTATATCTTAATGTTTGTATGCATACCCAAGGAGATATTAAACACATTTGCAACTTCATTCATAAAAATTACTCTCACTTAAATTTTGAAAAAACATTAAATGAACAAACAAACAACAAAGAACCCTTGTCACAAGAAAAAATCAATTCTTTTTGTAAAACAGCAAATGAAAAAGCTTATAAAGATTACTGCAGTGCATTTTCAAAATTCAAACAAGAATTAGTTAAAGAAAACTTTGCCAAATTAGTTTTATCAAGACCCTATTTTTGCCCTTTAAAAAAAGATTTAAGTCATAGTTTTCTAGATCTGTGCAAAACTTATCCAAATGCGTTTTGTTATATGGCAAAAGTAGGATCAAAAGGTATCTTCATGGGAGCAAGTCCCGAGATCCTTGCCTCTGTTGCCGACAATGAACTAAAGACTATGTCTCTTGCCGGAACCATGGCTAAAAGCTTAAATAATCACTACGAGTGGTCGTCAAAAAATATTAAAGAACAGCAATTGGTTACAGATTTTATTATTTCAAGAATTAAACCCTATGCCAAAAGCATATCTGCAGCAGGACCCGTAACCCATGATGCAGGTCCGGTGGTACACCTGCTCACCCAAATAACGGCAGTTTTAAATGACGGGATCGACAAACACTCTGCGGCAGCAAGTCTTCACCCAACACCTGCAGTATGCGGTTTACCTAAAAATGCGGCACTAAAATTCATTGTGAAAAATGAAGGTTACAAAAGAAATTATTATTCCGGATATATAGGACTAATTTCTCCGAATAATCTGCATCTGTTTGTCAATTTAAGATGCATGTTTTTTAATGGACAATTTGCTGTTTTATATGCAGGAGGCGGATTACTTAAAAGCTCGGATCTTGAAGATGAATGGCAGGAAACAGAAAACAAACTTAAAACCTTAAGAGATCTTATTTAATGTTTACAGACAAAAAAAATGTTTTAGAACTTATTTCTTTACTTAAGGCGCACAGTATCGAACATGCGGTACTTTGTCCCGGATCCAGAGATATCCCGATTGTACAGGGAATTTCTCAATTTTCAGATATTTCCTGTTACTCCATAACGGACGAAAGATCTGCCGGTTTTTTTGCTCTCGGAATAATTCTGTCCTTAAAAAAACCTTGTGCCGTCATTGTTACTTCAGGATCTGCTCTTTTGAACCTGCATCCGGCTGTAGCAGAAGCTTTTTATCGCCAATTACCGCTTTTAATCATATCTGCAGACAGGAGCGCAGCCTGGATTGGACAGATGGACGGACAAACCGTCCATCAAACTGACGTTTTTCATTCTCTTGTTAAATATTCGGGGACACTAAATGAAATAAAAGATGATACGGACAAATGGATGTGCAACCGCGTATGTAATGAAGCCCTACTTGCACTTACCGAAAGACCTTTTGCCCCTGTTCATTTAAACGTGCCGATTGGCGATCCGTTTTTCAGCTTTAAAGAAAACTGTCTGCCTGCGGTCAGAGTAATAAATAGATTATTATTAAGTGATCTCGATAAAGTCATTTTCAAACATCGCAAAATCATGTTAGTGCTGGGACAAAACGATATAGACTACCGTTTAAGTGAAAGCGAAAAAGAAGCTCTTGCACAACGATTTACCGTCTATTGTGAACATATAGGAAATGCGCACTGTGCAAAATTTATTTATGCTGGTGACGGAATATTTCAGTCAATAACGAATCACAACACAAATTTGCATCCCGATCTTGTAATCAGTCTCGGCGGGCACATCGTTTCAAAACAACTAAAGCAATTTATCAGAAAAATCGAATGCACTCATATTGCCATCAATGATGACGGTAAAATCTATGACGTTTTTACGCAGCTGCGCTATGTAATCAAAGCTTCTTTTCAAGATGCAATAAATTATTTATGCCGAATAGATAATATTAAAAACGATTTACATGCAAGCAAATTCGCTTTTAGCTTAGATCCTAAGAAAACTGTTATTCCCTACAGTCAGATAGGAATTACTAAATCGGTTTTAACCAAGCTTGATTTCCCGTGCTGCTTACATTTGGCAAACAGTTCGACTGTACGTTATGCATCATATTTTAAATTGCCGCCATTTATAAGCGTCTACTCAAACCGAGGTGTTAACGGCATTGAGGGCTCTCTGTCTGCTGCCGTTGGTGCAGCTTGCGCCATACCTGATTTACTGCACTTTATACTAATCGGAGATTTATCATTTTTCTATGATATGAACGCTTTATGGAATGTACAGCTTAAACAAAATTTACGCATAATTTTATTCAATAATTCAGGCGGTGAAATTTTTGCTGCGCTTCCCGGACTTACACTTGATGAAAGATCCAGCAAATTCGTTACCGCAGAACATCAGGCTAAAGGACGATTATGGGCTCAAGAATGCGGTTTTAAAACTTATGAAGTAACAGATAATGACGGATTTCTTAAAATCTTTGATGAATTTATCCGTAATGATAACACCAACAAATTTATGGAAGTGATTACCGATAAAACAAAAGATATTGATGCTTTAAAAATATTCAAAGCCCAATTAAAACTAAAAGCCAATTTGGATTAAGAGAGGAAATATATATGCGCACTTGGCAGACTATAAAAGAATATTCGGATATCCTTTTTGATTTTTATGATGGTATAGGCAAAATCACCATTAACCGTCCGCGATATCGTAATGCTTTTACCCCTACTACGGTCATGCAGCTTATTGATGCTTTTAATATTTGCCGTGAACGCGGCGACATCAGAGTCGTCATTTTAACCGGAGCAGGTGATAAAGCCTTTTGTTCAGGCGGAGACATGCACGTAAAAGGTCGCGGAGGATATATTGATGAAAACGGGGTGCCAAGACTTAATATTCTTGACGTTCAAAAACAAATTCGTACTATTCCAAAACCTGTAATAGCCATGGTAAACGGTTATGCAATCGGCGGAGGACATGTTCTTCATGTCGTTTGCGATCTGTCAATTGCTTCAGAAAATGCCATTTTCGGACAAACCGGACCTAAAGTAGGATCATTTGACGCCGGTTTCGGTTCTTCATATCTGGCCCGTGTTGTAGGTCAGAAAAAAGCTCGTGAAATTTGGTTTTTGTGTCGTCAATATTCTGCAAAAGAAGCTTTGGATATGGGACTTGTAAACAAAGTAGTCCCTTTGAATGAGCTTGAAAATGAAACCGTTTTATGGGCTAAAACAATGATGGAACATAGCCCTTTGGCTCTTAGAATGATAAAAGCCGGACTTAATGCAGAGCTCGACGGACAAACCGGAATTCAGGAACTTGCGGGTGATGCCACTATGCTCTATTACATGACCGATGAAGCGCAAGAAGGCGGCAAAGCATTTTTAGAAAAAAGAAAACCTGAATTTAATCTTAAACCGCGCTGCCCTTAATCAAGGAAAAAATATGACAAAAGAATTTAAGCTTTACCGTAAAAAACTTCATTTCAAGTTTAAAGCCGGAACTTCCCGCGGATATTACACTACCCGTGATTGTTATTTTCTTACCATAGAAAAAAACGGGATCATAACGGCGATAGGTGAATGTTCTCCGCTTCCCGGTCTTAGTGCCGAATATACGGATAAACAAAGCTTTGAATCAAAACTTGAAGCTTTCGTTGCCAGAGCAAACTACGATAAAAACTTCAGTTTATCTACTCTTAAACATGAATCTTCCATCTTATTTGCCTTTGAAAGTGTTTTGCTGCATGAAGATCGAAAATCACTTCTGCTTTTTAATAACGGATTTACACAAGGTAAAGTTCCTATAAAAATCAACGGCCTCATCTGGATGGGCGATTACGAAACGATGCGTCAGCGAATTATTTCCAAAGTAAACAGCGGCTTTAAATGTATCAAAGTAAAAATCGGAGCCATTGATTTTATAAAAGAGCTTGAACTTTTAAAATTGATAAGAAGTGAATTTTCAGATAAAGATTTAACTTTAAGAGTCGATGCCAACGGAGCTTTTTCCCCTGAAAATGCTCTAAATAAGCTTGAAGCTCTTGCAAAATATGATATTCACTCAATAGAACAACCGATAAAAGCCGGGCAATATGAGAGTCTTTCACAAATCTGCAAAAACAGTCCTATTCCGATTGCTCTTGACGAAGAGCTTATCGGTGTTAATGACAGAGCTGAAAAAGAATTTTTGCTTGAACATATAAACCCTGATTTTATCGTCTTAAAACCGACCTTGCACGGCGGACTAAAAAGTACCATCGAATGGATAAAGCTGGCTCAAAATCATAATATCGGCTATTGGATAACCTCAGCACTTGAATCATCCATAGGCCTTAACGTGCTGGCGCAGTTCACCGGAAGTTTGAATCTGAAAGGATATCAAGGCTTAGGTACCGGACAACTGTTTACCGACAATCTTGATTTTAAAGCATTATGTCTTAATGGAGAAAATTTATCTTTTAACGGCACTGCTTTAAATAAAGTTGATATTGAAGGTTTTTTGTCATGATTTACTTAAATGGCAGAAGTTATCCTGAAAATTTAGCGCAAGAAGCAAAATTAGCTGCCACTATCGCAATTACAGACAAAGAAGATAGCTTTTTATATCAAACGGCAAAATTTATTGAGGAGTTTTATAACAATAAAGATTATGTTGAAGTACTAACCTCAGGTTCTACCGGCAAACCTAAAGAAATACGGGCAGAAAAAAGAAAAATGCTTGCAAGCGCAGCTATGACTGTAACCTTTTTAAATTTAAAAAAAGGGGATAGCGCACTGCTATGTATGCCGCTTGAGCATATAGCCGGCAAAATGGTAGTAGTAAGATCCTTATACCAGAAATTAAATCTTATAGTCAGAAAACCTTGCGCCAATCCATTTGCAGATGCTCCGCTTAATTTAAATTTTGCAGCTATTACACCGATGCAGGCTTTTTGCGCATTAAGCGAAGAAAAAAGTACTAAGATTCTGGCAAGCTGCCAAAAAATCATAATCGGAGGCGGATTTATCGATCAAGAGCTTCATACCAAACTATGTAATCTTCCCTGCGAAATTTATCACAGCTACGGAATGACTGAAACACTATCGCATATTGCCTTAAAGCGTATAAGTACGGAAAATAAAGCGTTTAAACCGCTTCCCGGAGTTAGTGTCAGTCTGTCAGAGCGCAAAACTTTAATTATCAAAGCTCCTAAAATTTGTTCTGAAACTCTAGAAACAAACGATATTGCTCAAATTAATGAAAGCGGCTTTATCATTAAAGGACGAATCGACAACATTATTAATTCCGGAGGAATTAAGTTAATTCCTGAAGAAATTGAGGAAAAATTAAGTGCTGTAATAAAAACGCCTATTGCCGTAACAGCACGAAAAAGTCTTAAATTCGGAGAGGAAGCTATTTTAATCAGTGAAAAACCGCTTGATGAAAAACTAATAAATAACGCCTATTTAACTCTTAACAAATATGAAAAACCCAAAGCAATAATAGTAAGTAAAATTCCGCTTACAGCAACTCAAAAAATTGACCGCTTTAAATTAAAAGCTATGTTTTATTAGTTTTTAATATCTTTAAATATCAAAATTAAGTGCCGTATAAACCTCACACAATAAATACGGCACATTTTTAAATATATATCGATATATTTTTATACTAAACTTGCAAATATCTTAATAAAAATCAATTAATTAAATTAAATATTTAATAATAAATATCTAATATATAATTATAAATTAGTTAAGATATCTTCTTTGTTTAAACGAGATTTCGGGCGTTTTAATATCAAATTAGAATCATTAGAATCACGATAGCCAAGACAAACAATACAATGACAAGTCAAACCTTTGTCTTTAAGGCCTAAAAGCTCATCAGCTTTCTTACTATCAAAGCCTTCAACCGCCGTAGAGTCTATTCCCATGGAAGCTGCCGCATAAAGTATAGTAGCTAAAGCGATATAGCATTGCTTACCACTCCAAGCCGCCATATCTTTTTCACTATCTGCATGTAAATTGGTAAAGTATCTGCGACTTTTATCCTGTGCTTTCTTTACCTCAGGATCTGAAAGTCTGCCATCTTGCTCTTCCTTCACCAGCACCTTTTCAAAATGTTCATCATTAACAACGGTTTTACCGCAAATAACAATCACATGGGAGCAATTATCAAAACGCGGAAAATTAAAATCTAAAATGCAATCACGAATTTTTGCCTTGCTTTTTTCATCCCCAGCCACATAAAAATGCCAAGGCTGACAGTTCACGGAGCTGGGAGCAAGTCTTACGCACTCTAAAATCTTATCAATATCCTGCTGCAAAATTTTTTTAGACGAATCATAATATTTTGTTGTATAGCGCTTTTGCATTAACTCTAAAAAATCCATATAAGTCTCCTTACTTTCAAGAAAAGTTAATCTTTTTTCATTCTTATGCAAAACAATAAATAAAAAAAGCCCTGCTCTTTAAGACCTAATTAAAATCTATTAAATTCATATAAATAACTGTTTATTAAATATGAGATTATTCTTTCTCTTCCCTAAATAAAAAAACGAGTTTTACAATTAAGTATCAGTTTTAATCGAACAGCTATGCGCACCAAAATAGAGCGTCATGCTTCGTTTTTACCAAATGCTGTTAAAGTTATAATCGTGATTCTTAAAATAAAATTATAATTTATTGATTACATTTACTTTTTTAAACAAATTAAGAGGACTGGAAGATGCATATTTATAATGATATTTTCGAGCTTATAGGCAAAACCCCTCTTTTAAATCTTAAAAAATTTAAAGAAGAATTCAATCTTAATACTACTGTTTTAGCAAAACTTGAAATGTATAATCCAGGAGGCTCCATTAAAGATAGAGCCGCCTATCAAATAATAAAAGACGCTCTTAAAAATAATCTTATTAATGCTGACACGATAATAGTTGAGCCTACATCCGGCAATACAGGTATAGGTCTTGCTTTAATAGCCTCAGTCTTAAAAATGAAATTAATTTTGACCCTGCCTGAGACCATGAGTATTGAACGAAGATCTATGCTTAAGGCCTTCGGAGCGGAAATTATTTTGACCCCCGGAAAAGAAGGCATGTCTGGAGCAATAAAAGCGGCAAAAGAATATGTGTTAAAACATAAAAATGCATATATGCCGCTGCAATTTGATAATCCTTCAAATGCTAAAGCCCACTATCTCACCACCGGCCCTGAAATCTGGGAGGATTCTGACGGTAAACTTGATTTTCTTATCGCAACAGTAGGAACAGGCGGAACCTTAAGCGGTACTGCAAAATATCTAAAAGAAAAAAATCCTCATATAAAAGTAATAGCTGTTGAACCGGCATCAAGTCCCGTCTTATCAGGCGGCAAAGCCGGACCGCATGGAATTCAAGGAATAGGAGCAGGCTTTATTCCTTCCATACTGGATCTTAGCCTTATTGATGATGTAATAACCGTTAAAGATGAAGAAGCCTATGCAATGGGTGCTCAAATTTGTCGTCTTGAAGGAGTTTTCTGCGGCATTTCATCAGGGGCGGCATTATGTGCTGCACGTAAACTTGGGCAAGATCCTAAAAATCAGGGTAAAATAAGCGCCGTAATTATTCCAGACTCCGGAGATCGGTATCTGTCTACACCGATGTTCAAATAAGGTTTTTATTAAAATGAATATACTAAGACGCAATCGAATTGAAGATTCAGCGCGCAATATAATCGGTAAAATTCCGGGAAAAAGACGCGCTGCAACAGCAATATTCTATGTCGGAGCAGTCATCCTCGGCATAGCAAGCGGCTTTTCAGAAAGTGTATTTTTACATGATCTGATGGACTTTATTGCAACCGTATTCACCAGATTGTTCAGCTTTATCGCTGTACCGATTATTGCTCTGGCGTTAATCACTACTTTAGCCAAACTTGGAAAAGGATCTGAAAGCGGAAAGATTTTCGTTCATACCATTTTCTACACTTTGCTTACTACCATTATTTCAGCCTTGGTTGCAGCAAGCTTGTTTTTAACTTTAAAACCGGAAAATGTTCCCTCAGAAATGTCAGGAGCTGTAGATCCGAATAAAATTGTTAACGCCTCCTACTTTGATCATATATTAAATGTTATTCCTAATAATCTGCTTCAGCCTTTCGTGTCCGGAAATGTTTTATCAGTACTTTTGATAGCAGCAGCTTTCGGTATTGCTATTGCAGTTATGCCAAAAGATGCCAAACGCGATGCCGTCGTGAACTTTATTGAAGGTCTGCAAAACATTCTCTTCATTCTCATCCGTTGGCTCATCGTGATCTTGCCTATAGGTATTATGGGTTTTACGGCAAAATTAATTGCAGAGCTTGAAGGCGGAATAATGTTAGGCGGTCTTGCAACTTATTTTGCCGTAGTTGTCGGATCAAACCTTATTCAAATGTTCATCATATTGCCGCTGATTCTGTTTATCCGCGGTTTAAACCCGTTAAAAGTAGCTCGTGGAATGTTGCCGGCAATAGCCGTAGCTATTTTTTCTAAATCCTCCGCCGGAACCCTGCCTGTTACTATGGCCTCAGCCGAAGATAATTTGGGAGTAAATCCTAAAGTTTCCAGATTCGTACTGCCTATTTGCACTACAATCAATATGAACGGCTGCGCAGCTTTTATTTTGGTTACTTCCCTGTATCTGATTCAAAATACGGGAGTTGAGATTACTCCTATAACCATTATTTCATGGATATTTATTGCTACGATCGCTGCTATCGGTAATGCCGGCGTTCCTATGGGATGCTATTTCCTGACCATTTCGCTGCTTTCTTCGATGAATGTGCCTGTTTTGCTGATGGGTGTGATTTTACCTGTTTATGCCATTATTGATATGCTTGAAACAGGAGTTAACGTGTGGTCAGATGCCTCAGTCTGCAATATAGTCAATAAAGAACTAAAAGATAAAATTTAAATTATAAAATCCTCCGCCCCTGTCTAAATAACAGGGGCTTATTTTTTTATCTTATGTAGTATTTAACAAAATTAAATACTTTGTATCTTTGTGATCACTTTATATTTACACGGTAAAAAACTATAAAAAATTTTATTTAGTGTTTTGTAAATTAAATCCCGAGGAAAATAAATGAGTAAAAAAGAACTAATAAAACGCTACTCTCTATTTCTTTTTTCAGTGTTAATAAACGGTTTCGGAATTGCAGTGATCACTTTTGCTAATGTTGGAACAACCCCCATATCAAGCTCCAACTACGTACTGTCTCTACATTGCGGACTGACTCTCGGACAATTAACTTTCATTTTTAATGTATTACTTATCATTGCTCAATATTTACTTTTAAATAAACAAGAACGAAAACAGCAAATCTATAACATCATAATGCAAGTTCCTATTACGGTTCCTTTTTGTCTGGCTATCGATCTTGGTATGTTTATACTAAGAAATTTCTTACCGGAAGAGTTTGCTTACCCCTTTCATCTGGCACTACTTATAACCGGAACATGTGTTTTAGCTTTCGGCATTACTTTAGCGGTTATTGCCGACGTTTCTATGGTCTCTGGAGAATATTTCGTAAAAATAGTAGCTCAAAAAACTAATAAAGAATTTGGTGTAATAAAAACCATTTTTGATGTTTCACTTGTCATACTAGCTGTATGTTTATCTCTTATTTTTACCGGATTTACCCAAATTGAAGGAGTAAGAGAAGGAACTCTTATTGGGGCATTATGCGTAGGTCCGCTGGTTAGAGTCTTTTTACCGAGAATGAAATGGATATCTGTATATCTTATTGATAAAAAAGATAACAAGCAAACTTCAGAAATCCAAACTCACACTTTTTGTAATGTGATTACCATTGCTCGAGAATACGGATGCGGCGGACGAGTTATAGGTAAAATGGTTGCAGAAAAATTGGGTTATGAGTTTTATGATACTAATCTTATTGAGCTTATTGCTAAAGAATCAGGACTTAGTAAACAAACCGTAAGTAAAAATGAAGGTCTTGACAGTGCCTTGCTGTATGAAATGATTATGCAGGACTACTCTGTCCCGCTTAACAAATCAATATCATCACAAGATATGTTATTCGTTGCAAGTGCTAAAGTTATTCGCAATATTGCAAGCAAACATAATTGTGTTATTGTCGGGCGTTGTGCTGATTACATTTTAAAAGACAATCCGCATTGTTATAACGTATTCCTATTTGCCGATATCAAAAAGAAACTTGAATTTTGCCTTAAACAATACAAAGAAGCTCACGATGTGGCTCTTGATAAAATGTCACAATTTGACAAAAAACGCTCTGAGCACTATCTCCATTACACCGGAAAAAATATAGAAGATCCTCATAACTACCAAATGTGTATTGATGTAGGCAATCTTGGCCTTGATAAATCATGTGAATTAATCTGTTCTCTTGCCAAAAGCAGATTTGATGCCGAAAAATCTAAATAAAATTATTTTAATAAGCATAAAATCTTTTTCATGCTGATGCTTTTTTAAACTTCAGCAAAAATTTATCCATACGGCTGTGACAGATAAAATTAATAGTAATTTTTTTACGTCTTCAGTTAGCGTATTTTTCCTTTATCTGACACAGCCTCATAAAGTTACTCATAATTTTGTCATTTTGCCAAGAAAATCTCTAATTGTTTTCAAATCAGCTCCCGCTTTTTTCATGGACAAAAAATAATCAGACGATTACAACTATGATGATGCAATTACTGTCGTCAATCAAAATTAAAACCGCATCCGCCATAATCAGGTGAAAATTCACTGTGTATTTAATAAATCACGTTTACCCTGCAACGATACCGATATAGAAAGTAAAAACACAAAATAGTGATTTAAATTAGAAAATTAAAACTAAACAGTTATTTATATAATGAACGAAATCTCTAATTTGCTTAAATATGTGATTATCAAATAATTAATTATTGTGTCACTTTCTATGTTAGAAAGTGCCCTTATCCTAAATTTAATATTTAATATCAAATAATTACATCTATCTCCATTCATTGCTAAACTAGCTTAAAATGTAATTCTTTTATTGTTGCAATCATGTAAATGATGTTTTTTATAAAAAATACTTGCGTTTTATAAAAAATCATCTATAATACGTCCCCGTTGAGTCGGTGATTAGCGTAGCCTGGTAGCGCACTATCTTAGGGAGGTAGTGGTCGCGGGTTCAAATCCCGCATCACCGACCATCTTAACTGTTCTTACTGTCCTTCCTTAAATTTTTCCTTATTTTTTCGTTTAAAATTCTCTTAAGAATCATACTGTTTTGGTGTGTTTGCTTGTTCTTGCAAACCTTTCCTAGCACACATTGAGCAAAAAATTCAATACTCCTTTTATATATCGGTAAAGGCATATTTTTCTTAAAAGTAACATTATCTTATCTTTGTGCTATAAAGGCATGAAACATTGGTTCATTATATAAAGATCTACAATATCGATATAAATTTACCTTATTTTTTGATAAAAGCATATAATAAGCTAGGTTTTAAATTATTTTATAAGTAAAATTTATAAAAAAGTGCATCAATTTAAGTTTTCATATATTTTCGATATTTAATTAAAATAAATTCTATTTAACACAGGCAGTTTAAATGTTGCTTAAAGCCCTAGAAATTCTTGGAATCAAACAGCGACGTATAACCCCACGACATCACATCCGAGTAGCAAGAATCGGATATTTTCTTGCCGGTTTTTCAATTGCCTGTTGGGCGCCTCTTATTCCTTATGTACAAGTAATACTTAATTTGTCTACTGCAGATGTTACCAAACTTGTGTTTTGCATGGGAGCAGGCTCTATATGCGGCATGATACTTGCAGGATTTCTTACACAAAAAGTCGGCAGCAAAATAACTTATGCTCTCTCATCATTAGGAACATCATTAACCTTAGTAATTTTGTCATTTATACCAAGTTTTCATATAGTTTTTATTACCCTTTTATTTTTTGGTATCAGTGTCGGCTGTCTTGAAGTCGGCATCAATATCTATGGAGCTTTTCTAGAGCGGCGATATAAATTGCGTTTAATGTCGCCTTTGCATGCTTATTATTCTCTTGGAGAAGTCTTAGGATCTGCTTTAATTATTATTCTTTTATCTTTAAATTTACCTCCTCATTTTGCTATAACAAGTCTTATTGCAATCTTGTACTTAACAGCTGTTTATTACGTACCTTGCACCTTAAATATTAAAGATAATAAAAATTGCATTCAGAACAAAAATAAAAAAATCACCTTACCCTGCTATCCTGTTACATACCTTGCTTTAATTACCGCTTTAATTTTCATTGTCGGAGGAGCAATGGTTGATTGGTCAGGTCTATACGTTTCAATAGAGGGAAATATTAGCCTTAAATATGCAGCCTTCGGCTACACGCTTGTTTCATTATGTATGCTGATATGTCGTATTTACGGTTCTAAA
Source organism: Succinatimonas hippei YIT 12066 (assembly GCF_000188195.1). GTDB lineage: Bacteria > Pseudomonadota > Gammaproteobacteria > Enterobacterales > Succinivibrionaceae > Succinatimonas > Succinatimonas hippei. The sequence continues at coordinate 19,827 of NZ_GL830973.1, read as the reverse complement.
ATAATCTTCAGTTTCGGTCCGTTTAAAACAGCCTTCTACGGTGCTGTTATGTGCTCTGTAGGACTTTTTATCGTAGTTCTCTTTCCAAATTTAATCATGATGTTTATAGGTTTTTGCTGTATTGGACTTGGCATGTCAAATATCACGCCATTAAGCCTCTCTACTGCTGCTAAACAAAATAAAATGCCTATAGTTTCCGCAGTAAGTTTTATCTCTGTTTCAGGATATACGGCATTGCTTTTAGGTCCCGCTTTATTAGGAACAATTGCACAACTCTTTACATTAAAAGGAACTTTTATATTTTTAGGCTTAATAACAGTAATAACCTGTCTTCTAATATTTTTAATTCGTAAAGAGTATGAAAATTGACTTTCTTTTTTAAATACGAAATTTTGCCGCATTTCTCTTATGATAAATTCTTATAATTTCATATCAGCATTAACCAGGATCTGAGATATATAAGCATCACAAATGCTTGACTTTATCTTAATTTTTAGCTAATTTGCAAACGCCTTTTGTCGGCATTTTTCTTTCCTATAAATGAGGTTCCCATGTCGGATAAACCTAATACTTCAGGCTTTTTAGATCGCTACTTCGGTCTTACAGCCAAAAATACCTCAGTACGTACTGAAGTTATCGCCGGTCTAACAACCTTCGTTGCTATGGCGTACATTATATTCGTTAACCCCTCAATTCTCGAAGCAGCTAAAATTCCTCACGAAGCTGCGGTTGCCGCAACCATTTGGACTGCGGGAATCTGTACTTTAGTGATGGGTCTTTTTGCCAATCTTCCAGTTGCCGTAGCTCCCGGTATGGGACTTAATGCCTTTTTCTCTTTCTATGTTTGCGGAACTTTAGGCTTGCCTTGGCAAACTGCTCTGGGAGCCGTTTTCGTTTCCGGTATAGTATTTTTAATTTTGACAATTACCAAATTACGTCAGCACATTATTGATTCAGTACCTATGAGCTTAAAATGCGCTGTTGTAGTCGGTATCGGCATGTTTATTGCTTTCGTCGGTTTACAAGGATCAGGTATCGTTGTTGCCAATGAAGCAACTAAAGTTACTTTAGGAAGCTTACGCGAACCGTCCGTTCTTCTATCCGCATTAGGTATTTTAATTATAGGTTTGCTTCTTGCTTTAAAAATTCAAGGTGCAATGCTTATCGGTATCCTGTCAATAACCATCATCGGTATGTGTTTGGGTATTACTCCGGCCCCAACCTCCATTGATTCGGTAATAAGTCTTGATCTTCCGGCTTTTACTGAAACATTTATGGAAATGGATTTAATGGGAGCTGTTCATTACGGTCTTGTATCGGTCATTTTTACTTTTACCGTAGTTGAACTTTTTGATAATATCGGAACCTTAATTGGTGTTTCCCGCTCTGCAGGATTAATGGACAAGGACGGAAAAATCGAAAATATCGACCGTGCCCTTTTAACAGATTCATGCGGAACAATGTTCTCAGCAATTATGGGAACATGTACCGTTACCTCTTATGTTGAAAGTACCGCTGGAACTAATGCCGGCGGCAGAACCGGTCTTACAGCAGTTGTAGTAGGCATATGCTTCATTCTTGCAATTGTTTTTGCGCCGCTTGCCGGTCTTGTTCCCGGATTTGCAACCGCACCTGCTCTTATTATTGTAGGTGCAATGATGATGAAGAATGTTCTGCATGTAAACTTTAATGATTACTCAGACTCAATTCCGGCATTCCTTACCATCGTCATGATGCCTCTTAGCTATTCAATTGCCAACGGCTTCGGATTCGGCTTTACAAGTTTCTGCTTGCTTAAATGCCTTACCGGCAAACATAAAGAAATCACCCCTGTAATGTGGGTTGTCACAATCGTCTTTATGATTAGTTTTGCACTGCATTGATTTGAAAATAGGCTGCCGGTAAGGGCAGCCTAAATTTTTACTTTACGAATTCAAATGCAACTCTTTGACCATGATCCGGAATATAAATTATTCCACAGCGCTTAAAGTTAAATTTAGTTAACAAATTCTGCATCGGTACATTATTTTCATGTGTATCAATACGAAGATGCTCGTACTTTTCTTCTAAAAATTTAATAATAAAACTGCCAATTTTCCCTTTTCTGACTGTTGCAATGCGATGAACTGCTTTATAAGGCTTATCAGACAACCATGCACCTTCAATGTAGTCATAAGCCGGTTCATAATCAAATAAAGCAAAAGTTCCGATCGGGATATCGTCATCATTTACACAGACAAAAGCTCTCTTACTCTTAATATCTTGAGCTACATCCCGGGATGTAGGATAATTTTGATTCCACTGATGAGGATTTCCGTTCAAACGCATAAAATCACGCGCAGAATTAAAAATAGCATCAACAAAAACTAAATCTTTCTCGACAGTTTCTCTTATACGCATTTACTTTTTGTCATCCGATTTAAGCTGCGGCCAAAATTTTGCCAAAGGTTTAGCCTCTTTTAAAGCATCAATATTAATATCACATTCAGAAACCTTGTCTTTTTCATCATTTAGTAATCCTGCAGCAAAAAATAAACGCAATCCGTTTTTAGTAATAATGAAATTATGAGGACTCAATTCTGTAGCTGCTATAACCACAGGCAGTAAATAACTATCATATTTTTCAAATTTCTGTTGTACGGCGCGAGCACATAACATCGCCGCAGTTTCACTATCCTCAAATAAGTCATCAAATCTTAAAGATTTTTTCTTTTCAATATCGTAATTAAAAGTTTCAATAGAAAACTCATTTTGAGCTTTTGGCGTATCTGTTTTAAAAAAAGAATATAAAGTTGCTACCGGAATATTTTTACTTAAATGCATGAAAAGTACTATATATTGAAATGAACGCGATCTGTCGATACTGGTAAAATCCGGAGAATTAAAATCTATTGACTGATTGAATCTTATAACCATCTCACGTTCAAATCGTCTTGAGTACGAGTCGATAAGAAAATCACAGACAGGTGATAAGCGACTGTCTTTACATAAAGGATCCTTTTTTATATAACTTGTAGTGTAGGAGCGCTCAATAGTGACAACATCAGGATCGCCTGCTTTAAAAGCAAAAGGCGAATTTTCAACAGCAACAGCGCAGTTAACAGCTAAAGATAAGCCGATAAAAAAAAATAAACTACGAAATTTTCGCATATGAATCAATCCTGACAGACAAGATATGGCAAATACAGCTTTTTTAACCTATCAAGCGAAAAACCGGCATTTGCCGGACTTGTTGAAGGCAGATGGATAATTTCTGCTTTACAATTATGATTATAGGTTAAAAATAAATTTTTGGCTTTATTACCATTAGTAATCACGCGTTTAATTTTAGGGTAAAGTAAAAGCAGGTGATTGATATCATTAGGTTTTACTGCTTTTATATTGCTATCTAAACTTCCTTCTCTTTCACAACTTTCAATAACATCAAAAAAAGCCAAATGAAATTTCAATGCTGCACTTTTTCTTTCCTCAATAGTTTTTAGTTCATCAACTCCTGCAAGCTCAGCGATAATTTTCCACATGCGATTTTGCGGATGAGCGTAATAAAATCCGTCTTTTATAGAAGCAATAGATGGCATAGAGCCTAAAATCAAAATTTCAGATTCTTGGCTTATAAAAGGTTTTAATCCTGAGATCCTCATAATCTTATGCTTTTAAACAATCTGATACATAGACAATTTCATGCCCTGAATCGCTAACTAGTCTCTCTAAATCTAAAAGAGCGATATCGATACTATATGCATTATCAAGGGGATGACAATTTACTATAGGATATTGTCTAAGTTCTACCGGTTCAATATATTTAAAACGCTTTTGAGAATCATTTAAAAGAGCCAAAGGACTAACCATTCCGGGTAATACTCCCAAAGGGTTTAAATCTTGATTAACACCAAAAGACAGACGCGTAGAATTAATTTTCATTGCCAAATTTTTTAAATCGGCATTTTTATTTAAAGGAAGAGTAAACAGAAAAAGATCGTGTTGCTTATTTGTAAGCACCAAACTTTTTAAAACCTCACCTGCTGTTTCAGGCATGTTGGAAAGATCTGCTTTAGAGAAAACTCTGGCATGCTGATAAAGAGTAAAACTAACTCCTTGAGTTTCTAAAAATTTTAATAACGAGTCTTTATTAAGCATTTTTATCCGGCATAGATAAACATTTGAAAATAAGTGCTCCTAAAACAAAAATTGCGTTAATAAAAGCACAAAGAAGATAAATACGTAAAGCTATAAAAGCAAAAGACCAATCAAAATAATCTTGATTTAATACCATTGCCTGCACTGCATTTAACTTAAAAACGGCAAAAGAACGTTCTACAACTATAAACACACAAACACAGGCAGCATATAAAACAATAAAACCTGGTAAATTTAGTAATAAAGCTTTTAATGCCGTTTTAACCGGATTTGAATCTTTATTAATTAAAGAATATGCGCTTAAGCTAAGAAACGATATCAACATTAAAACAACAAGAGCACAAACAGCAAAAAGAAAAGTTACCGAACGTGCATAATCAGCTTGAGCTCCGGTACCTATTTGCAAGGTATTTAAATTTTGTGCTTGTGAAATATAAAGATCAGTCAAGTAATCCAGTTTAAAAAACACAAAGTTAAACAACAAAAACAAGCATATAAAATATAGCGCTTCAAAGAAAAGAAAACTGCCTATATGCCTGCTTATAAAAAATCTCAAAGAAAAATCTTGTTTAACTTTAACGCAATGAGATTTAAAAATTAAAAAAGCCCACAGCATTGGGGCTAATAATGCACACGGCAGAGAAAATATAAAAATAAAAGGACTTATAGTAAAAGCGCTCAAATCTTTGGCACTGCCAGTAAGTCCTTTTAATATTGCATATAACATACCGCCTGTTCCCACGGAAACAGGCGGCTTATTTAAAGTTGTATCAGACATTCATTCCGGAAGCTAAAACAGCAATAATAATCATTACCTGCGGTGACAAAATACGCAGGAACATAGTTGCCGGATAAACAGTTGCATAACCTAAAGAAGAAGCTTCAGGATTTGAATGCAGTCCGTTGGCAAAAGCAAGTGCAGGAGGGTCTGTATAAGTACCAGCCAACATGCCGCTTAGAACCAAGTAATTAACCTTAGAAATCTTATAAGCAAGAATACCTACAACGATAAGCGGAACAAAAGTTACCAAAGTACCCCAGCACATCCAAGAGAAACCCGGTCCTTGAGTCAAGGTCTGCCAGAATCCGGACGCACCAGCATTAATACCTACAATAGAAAGGAACAAGGTAATACCGATTTCACGCAAAGCGGACAAGCCTGCGGTAGGAATATCCCAGTGCAAAGTGTTAAACGTCCATGTAGCACCGAAGCGTGACAACAGGATGGCCATAACAAGAGGACCGCCGGCCAAGCCTAATTTCATCGGTGTAGGAACGCCTGACACAGGGATTGGGATATTTCCCAAAAGGATACCTAAAATCAAACCGATAAAAATAGGAAGCATGGCAACTTTATGCAATTCAGCATTTGAGTTACCGACAACTGCTGCCGCTTCCTTAATGTTCTTTTCCTCACCGATTACGTTTAACACGTCACCAAACTGCAATTTCATGTCCGGTGTAGGAACAAACTGCACGCCTGAACGGATGAGTCGAGAAGTTACCAACTGGAATCTGCTGTCAAGATGTAAAGATCCTAAAGGTTTTCCGTATACATGACGATTCGTAACTGCAAGTCGCTGTACGGTGATCTTAGTACCGCGGGTGGTTAAGGTTTCAGCAGAAGCCTTACCTATAAGCTTAGCGCTATTACCGATATTTGAAGGGATACCGACTAAATGTAATGTATCTCCTTCCTGAAGAATAAGGTCATGATGAGGAACTAAGAGCTCCTGTTCGCGTTTTACACGTGAAATAACCACTAATCCTTCTTTAACACCAGGAAGATCAATAATCTTTTTACCGCAGAACTCTTTATTCAAAAGCTTAACGTTAATAGTGGTAACACTGGGAGTGCCTGCAGTCTTGCTCTTGAAATATTCATCAGCAGCTTCATCAATATTGATGCGGAAGATAAGGCGGATAATGATAATGGTGGCCAAAATACCGCAAACACCGAAAGGATAAGCCATAGCGTATGCTGAAGGCACCAGAAGCTCATTAAATCCGGTAGCTAAAGGATCATATCCTTTATCTGCAAGGGCCACAGACATATCTCGAATCATCTGAGAGGCGGCACCTAATGCAGGAGTGTTAGTAACGGCACCGGAGTAAACACCGACCATGGCGTCGATAGAAAGGATTCCGGCAAAATGCAAGCATAAAGCAATCGAACAGTTCAGGAAAATAATAAGAACAGCCCAACCTACAAGTTTAGCGCCCATGCTGCGCAATGATGAAAAGAAGCTAGGACCTACTTGAACGCCGATTGCGTATACGAATAAGATAAGGCCGAACTCCTGGACATAACTTAAAATATGACCTTCACTAGTCAGACCTTCTGCTGTTCTTACAGTCAAACCGAAAAGTTCATGTGAGAAATGTCCGACAAAAATTCCGGAGAATAAAACACCGCCGATACCTAAGCCGATGCCGCGATATCGCACGGAACCGAGCAATATACCGAACACTGCAGCGACGGAAATTGCTAAAGTTAAAAATGCGATTGTAGACATAAAGAATCCTTTTATCTCACCTGATGGCAGGCAACAAATCGTAAAAATTTTAGCAGATCTGCTCTTTAAGTGCACTGTAAATCATGTGTTAAAGTATAAAAAAGGTTAAAAATGTTTAATCTGACTCAGATTTTCAAACAATAAACTACATTTTTCTAAAAATAATTAATTTTTATATACAAATATAAAATCTATACGAATCTTTTATATTTAGAACAGATCAAATAATAATTTGATATTTTCCAACGCTCAAAAAAGGAACACATATTTTAAAAATAAGTAGATATTCATAAAAGTTTGCTATATATCACGATAATTTTACTGTGAAATTTCATAATAATGGCATATAGTTTCAGCAGTCTTGCAAGTCAAGACGTGAGATTATTTATTATCTCCAAAATTTTATACTTCAGATTAATAATTTTCTAACTATAAGGCATATAAACAATGACGAACATGAGTGTAGCAAAGGCGTTTGCTCTAAACTTTATGGGAACGGCGCCTGTTTGGTATAAACTATTTATTGTAGCTTGTCTAATAATTAATCCAATAGTAGCAATTTTCATTTCTCCTATGCTTGCAGGATGGATGCTTGTAGCCGAGTTTATTTTTACTTTAGCTATGGCTCTTAAATGCTATCCGCTGCAGCCAGGCGGCTTAATTACAATTGAAGCATGCTTCTACGGTTTATGCGATATGGCTCATGTAAAAGACGAAATCGCTGTTAACCTTGAAGTCATTCTTCTTTTGATGTTCATGGTTGCAGGTATTCATTTTGTTCGAGACCTGCTTCTTTTTATTTTTACCAAATTGCTGGTAAAAGTCCGCTCTCACAAACTGCTTATTTTTATTTTCTGCTTCATGGGAGCATTTCTTGCCGCCTTCCTTGACGCTTTAACTGTTGTTGCGGTTGTAATTGCCATCTGCATGGGCATGTATGCTCTTTACCATCAGACTATCTGTGGAGATGCTGCAACTTCAAGGCTTTCAGACGATCGCTTTGTTCCAAAACTTTATCAAAAGGATTTGGAAGAGTTCAGAGCATTTTTAAGAGGTATTTTGATGCAGGCTGCTTGCGGTACCGCAATCGGCGGCGTCTGCACTTTAGTAGGTCAGCCTCAAAACTTGCTTGTAGGCGGTGTTGCCGGATGGAGCTTTGGCGAGTTTGCTTTACGTGCTGCCCCTGTCTCGGTGCCTATCATTATTTTCGGTTTTGCCACATGCTACATCATTGAGCGTTTCAAAGTATTCGGTTTCGGTCATGAAATGCCCGAAAGCGTTTATAAAATTCTCGTAGAACAAGATAAACGCACAATGGAAAACATGACGACGCGTGACATCCTGCGTCTTACCGTTCAGCTCATATGCTGTGTATGGCTTATTACCGCTTTGGCAACGCACCTTGCGGCTGTAGGTCTCATCGGTTTATCAATTATTATTCTTGCAACTACTTTCTGCGGAATTACCACAGAAGAAGAGCTCGGCAAAGCCTTCGTAGAATCAATGCCTTTCTGCTCTTTATTGTGCGTATTCTTTACCGTAGTTACCATTATTTCACAGCAGCACCTCTTCACTCCGCTTATTGAGTGGGTATTGTCAACTCCGCAGAGCGCCCAATTGCCAATCTTCTATATGGCAAACGGCATCCTCTCTTCCGTAAGTGATAATGTTTTCGTTGCCACCATCTATATTGAGCAAGTCCATACCGCAATGTTGAACGGCATCATTTCCGGTGAACACTTTGACCATTTGGCAATTGCCATTAACACCGGTACCAATCTGCCGTCTGTTGCAACACCTAACGGTCAAGCTGCTTTCTTGTTCCTTTTAACCTCTGCCATTTCTCCGCTGATTCGTTTATCATATGTAAGAATGATGTGGATGGCTTTGCCTTACACTATTGTCCTTACATTAGTAGGTCTTCTTGCTTCATGGTTCCTGCTTCCTGATGCAACACAGTACATGATTGACCTCGGTTGGTTAACCTCGGGAGATATCAATCATGCAGCTGAAATAGCAGCAGCCATGGCCGGAGGAGCTAAATAACAGAGATTGAATCTTAATTGATAAAACTTATAAGATATTTTGCGCAGGGCCGGCTTTTTTGGGCCCTGCTTGTTATTTTGGGTGTCACTCTTGAAGGATGCGGTTTGTATTTTCAGTACGGACTTAAACTTGAACCGTGCGTAAACTGCGTATATGAACGAGCTCTATACCTAACATTCATAGCCGCCGGAATTATCGCTTTGATAAATCCTAAAAACAGGCTATGGCGCCTTTTAGGTGAACTTACTTTCTTTGTCGGATCCCTTTTCGGCGTAATGATTGCTTTCAGCCACTTAGCTGACTACACAAACAACGGATTCGGTGCAAGCTGTAAATTACGCGCCGATTTTCCAAGTTTTTTTAAATTAGACGAATGGCTCCCCTGGATGTTTAAGCCAACAGGAGCATGCGTTGAACTTGACTGGTCGCTCCTTGGTTTTAATATGCCGCAATGGATTTTATTTTCTTTTCTTTGCGGTGCTGTCGCAGCGCTTGTTTTTATCATCACAGAGCCTTTTGCACGCCGTGAAGAAAGATTGCGCTTTTACTGAGTGTTACAAAGGCCGCATGATTTTTTCTATCTTGTATGAAGAAATCTCGGCCGGTTCAATAGTCGCTTCGCTCAATTTTACGTTAAATAGTTCTTCAAAATTTCTTGAAGTTATAGCTGCAAGATCGCGGGCTTTTATTCCTTTGATATCAGCTGCACATTCAAGCGTATAGCGAACAAAAGCTGGTTCATTTTCTATCCCCCTTACCGGTACCGGCGCTAAATACGGACAATCAGTCTCAACCAGCATTCGATCAAGAGGGACATAACGTAAAACTTCGCGTACGTTTTCACCTGCCTTAAATGTAGCTATACCTGAAAAAGAAATATAAAATCCCAAATCCAAACACTCTCTTGCCATTGAAACCTCATCACAAAAACAATGCATTACCCCACCTACATCTCTGGCATTTTCACTTCTCATTAAAGAAACGGTATCAATATGGGCATCTCGCGCATGAATGATTAGAGGAAGTTTTACTTCATTAGCAATTGCAATCTGGCGGGCGAATGACTCCAACTGTTCTTTTCGTGATTCCGGAGCGTAGTGGTAATCTAATCCTGTTTCCCCGACACCAACGACATCGTTGTCTTTAAGGCAATCAATCAGCTCACCATCTGTCCAATTTTTTGCCTCATCAAGATTTAAAGGATGAACACCGCAAGCTTTATAAACCTCAGGGAAAGAGGACGTAAGTTCTTTCATTTCTTTATATTCTTTCGGTGTGCATGCAACACATAAAAAATGTGAAACGCCACATGCATGTGCACGGCAGATAGCTTCTGCCACATTTTTTGGTCCTTTCCCCGAGTAAGACAATGAAGCCAAATGACAATGAGAATCTACTAAAAAAGTCATAATTTATACTTTGTAATAAATGTTGATATTGATATTAACGATCTTTTAAATCACTTTCAGCAACTGATGGTTCTATATACCGTGAACGCATCCAAGCAAAAGCAAACAAATCTTCAAGGCCAGAAAAAGCTCGATTGGCTAAATTGAATTTAGACACTCCGTGTTTTCGCTCCTGATGTCTAACCGGTACAGTGTACACGCGATTTCCCGTCATTTTTACTAAAGCCGGAAGAAAGCGATGCATTCCGGAAAATAAAGGTAAACGATTTAGTAAGTTCGTTCGACCTATCTTTAAAGGACAATTCGTGTCGGAAATACCGTCATGTGTTACTAAATTTCTAATCTTATTAGCTAATTTGGATTGAATTTTTTTTGAAACAGAGTCATGCCGCTTTACTCTTATTCCACATATAAGCTCTCCTTGATAACGATTTTTTAATAAAAGCTCAAAATCATCAGGAAAAGTCTGCAAATCTGCATCCATATAACCGACCCAATCGGATTTTACTTCAGAAAAACCGGCTTTAAGAGCTCCGGTAAGTCCCGATCTTTTTTCTAAAGAAATATAATAAAAATCAGTTGCAGACAAACAAAATTGCTTTATAAGATTGAGAGAATTATCTGAAGATCCGTCATTTACGAAAAGAAAGCACACTTTAACGCTAGCTTTTTGTTTATATGCAATTAAAGCGTCAAAGAGATCATGCAAAGATTCCTGTTCATTGTAAACTGGAATCACAACGCTAAGCTCATAGTCAGCTGTTTGATTCATTGCTCCAGTGCTCTGATGTTATAATGTTTTACGAACTAATATTTTATGAATTTTAGTCCAAAATCTTTAAAATGTGATCGCCATTCAAAAAATTTAAGGAGCTTATATGGCTGAAGAAACAATTTTCACAAAAATCATTAACGGAACTATTCCCTCTAAAATTATTTATCATGATGAATTGGTTTCAGCTTTTGCCGATATCAACCCTAAAGCAGAGCATCACATCTTAATCGTGACTAACAAACCTATTCCATCAGTTGCAGAAGTAACTAAAGACGACGAACCGGCTCTTGGCAGACTTTTTACCGTTGCCCGTAAAATTGCTGAAGATTTGAACGTAAATGAAAGCGGATACCGTTTAATTGTCAATGTCGGCAAAGACGGAGGACAAGAAGTTCCTCACATCCATATGCATCTTCTTGCAGGCGGTAAACTCGGCGGTTTAGGCTTTCCTGATAAAAAATAAGAGACTTTTATGAAAAATAAGCGTTATATAGCATATTGCTTGCTGGTATCGTTTCTATCGGGATGTTCTGTATTAAGTTCAATCACACCTAACAGAGGCAACGCAACACAAACTTCAATTCCCGATGCTGTTCTTGAAGAACATGACGGCAAAATGCCAAGCGGAGAAAGTTTACCTATATATCCTGAAAAGTTAAAAGACAAACTTGCCGTTTGTATAGATAATATGCAAGGCAAAGCAGAAAGTGCTTTAATAACGCTTATGGATACTGTTTTGCAACGCAATGTTATGGCTCAAAGCAGTGCTGTTTATATATCACCTTATGTTGTAGACGCAAAATACAATGACTGCGTCAACACCATTAATTCAGATCTATATGGGATCTTGGCCCGAAACGGTTATGCTCCTATTAAAGGAGACAACAACATTAGTCAAAACTCTGGCTCAAGCTCTTTAATTCCTACTCTTATAAGACATTGCCGCAGTCAAAATATTCCGTATGTTGTCTTAGGTGCCATTGAGGATATCAGCAAAAAACCTAATGCATCACTTAAGATTATTGACGTAAAAAGCGGAGCAATCCTTTTTAATCAGAATCAAAAATTGAACTAGTGATTACTTTAAACGATATTACTTTAATGCGCGGTTCTAAAGTGCTTATTGAACACACTTCCGCGCAAATCTCAGACGGCCATAAAGTCGGCATTATAGGACGCAACGGCTGTGGTAAATCATCTTTGTTTGCAGCCATATTAGGAGATCTTGCGCCTGAACTCGGCTCTATTGGTGTACCTAAAAATATAAAAATTGCCTACGTGGAACAGCAAACACCAGCTCTTGATATCTCTGCTCTTGATTATGTCATGCAGGGAGACAAGGAGGTTATGCGATTATTTGAAGACAAAAAAATCGCACTTGAGAACGGTAATGGAGAAAAAGCAGCATTAATTGAAGATGAGCTGGGGATTGCCGGAGCCTGGACTTTAAAACCGCGGTCAGAAGAACTTTTACATGGACTTGGTTTTTCCCAAGAAGAAATTTTTCATGCCGTAAAAGAATTCTCCGGCGGATGGCGCATGCGTCTTAATCTTGCTCGGGCACTTATTTTAAATTCTGATTTATTGCTGCTTGATGAGCCGACAAACCACCTTGATCTTGATACCGTGCTCTTTTTAGAAAGCTATCTTAAAAGCTATAAAGGCACAATTTTATGTATATCTCATGATCGGGATTTCTTAGATTGCTTTTGTACTGATATTCTTCATTTCGAAAGTGGAAAAATAGTCATGTACACAGGCAATTATTCTGACTATGAGCGTTTAAGAGCAGAACGAATTAAAGCTGAAAAAGCCTCAAGAAAGAAAGAAGAAGCCATACTGTCTCATATGCAAGCTTTTGTTGATCGTTTTAGATATAAAGCAACCAAAGCAAAGCAGGCTCAAAGCTTAATCAAAGCGATTAACCGAATGCAGCTTACTGCAGTTACGCAGGAAGAATCACCTTTTTCGTTCTCTTTTCCAGAGCCTGAAAGAACTCCTGCAGTTATTGCTTCTTTTGATAAAGTTAATGCCGGATACAATGAACAAGCACCGGTACTTAAAAACATAAATTTAAGTATTCTTTCAGGTGATCGTATTGGCCTTTTAGGCAGAAACGGCCAAGGTAAATCAACCTTGATTAAAACTTTGTGTTCTGCCATTTCTCCGTTAACAGGAACCGTCACTTTAGGCAAAGGAATAAAGATCGGATATTTTGCCCAGCAAGAACTTGAATCTTTAGATCCTAATTTAACTGCGCTAGAGCATTTACAGCGTATTGACCCGAATGCAAGAGAAAAAGATTTACGCTCCTTTTTAGGCTCTTTTGCTTTTTCAGGAGATAAAGCAACTGCAAAAGTAAGCACTATGTCAGGAGGGGAACAAGCGCGGTTAGCACTTTCAATAATAGCATTTGAAAAGCCCAATCTATTGCTTCTTGACGAACCAACAAACCATCTCGATCTTGAAATGCGCGAAGCATTAAGCATTGCTCTTGCCTCATATCCCGGAGCATTGGTTCTGGTTTCGCATGATCGGCATCTGCTTGAAGCTATAGCAGATAAATTGTGGTTGGTAGACAATCATAAAGTTTCAGAATTTTCCGGCGATCTTGATGATTACAAAAACTATCTTGATGAACAGCGCAAACTTTTAAATCATAATGAAAACGCATCTAAAATAAATATTACTTTAAGTAATAAAAGCTTCAAATCAAAAGAAGATAAAAGGAAAGAAGCAAATATTCGTGCCTTACTGCGCCCTTTAAAACAAAAAATTGAAAAAATTGAAAGAGAGTTGGAGCAAATAAAAAATAGAATGGCAGAAATCGAGAGCATTCTTGCAGACAGCTCAATTTATAATGTCGAGCACAAAGCAGAGCTTGAAAACCTGCTAAAAGAAAGAGGAACACTGATTTCCAACCAAGAAGAGCTGGAAGTAAACTACCTTTTAGAGCTTGAAAATCTTGAAAATAAAGAAAAGGAGCTTCACGCATGTTAAGTTATCGCCACGGTTATCATGCCGGCAACCACGCCGATGTTTTAAAACATATGCTTTTATGCCTTACATTACGCTTCTTAAATCAAAAAGATAAACCTTATTCAATTATTGATACTCATTCAGGTGCAGGAATTTATTCGTTAAACTCAGTTTTTGCCCAAAAAAACAAAGAATACCTCACAGGTCTTAATAAAGTTATATCAAATGAAAAACTGCATAAACTTATTCCTGAATATTTTGAAGTTATAAAAAGCATTAATAAAGCCTCCGCTCTTGATTTTTATCCCGGGTCTCCTCTTTTCGAGTGCGCTTTGAGCCGCGCAGAGGATAAACTCACCTTTATTGACCTCCACCCTGCAGAAATTGAAGTGCTGAAAAAGAATTTTAGTCGCGATAATCGGGTTAACATCCAAAAGCGCAACGGTTTTGAAGCACTAAATGCGTTGCTCCCTCCCAATCCGCGCCGCGGACTGTGTGTTATAGATCCTTCTTATGAAGAAAAGAGTGATTACCCTGAACTGGTTAAATATATAAAAATTGCTATTAAAAAATGGAATGTCGGATGCTTTTTAATTTGGTATCCGGTATTAGCCCGCACCATCGATCACTCTAAAAAACTAGTTCAAGATATAAAAAGACTTAACCTGCCTCTTTTACAGGCAGAGTTACAAATAGAAGCTCAAGCTGAAGATATAGGAATGTGCGGCTCCGGAATTTTACTTGTAAACTATCCTTTTGGGATAGAAATAAAAATAGAAGAAATAATGAATGAACTTTATCAAAGCCTTGGAACCGAAGGAGCAAGCGCAAAAGTAAAAATTTTAAACGAAAAAGGCTAGTTAAAAAATATTAAGAGGGAATCTCTTATAGATATTCCCTCTTTCCGACACAACTTTATTTAATTCCAGCCGGTTGCTTCACGCAAACCGTCTGCAATATCCGCTGCAGTAGGAACAACTGTAACTCCGGCCTCACGCAATGCTTTTTGCTTTGCTTGGGCGGTACCTTGTCCACCAGTGATGATAGCGCCTGCATGTCCCATACGCTGTCCTTGGGGAGCGGTTGAACCTGCGATATAAGACACAACTGGCTTAGTCATGTGCTCCTTAATCCACATGGCAGCATCCTGCTCTGCTGTTCCGCCGATTTCACCAACCATTACCACAGCTTCAGTCTGAGGATCTTCCTCAAAGAGCTTTAACATATCGACAAAGTTCGAACCTTGAATAGGATCTCCCCCGATCCCTACACATGTGGACTGTCCAAAACCTGCATCGGTAGTCTGCTTTACAGCCTCATAAGTTAAAGTACCGGATCGTGAAACAATTCCCACCTTTCCCGGCGTATGAATGTATCCAGGCATAATTCCGACTTTACATTCTCCGGGCGTTACAATACCAGGGCAGTTCGGTCCGATTAAACGGGTTTTACCGCTTTCGCGCAAACGAGCTTTAACACGCAGCATATCAAGAACCGGGATGCCTTCAGTAATACAGACTATAAGCTCAATACCTGCATCAATCGCCTCAAAAATCGAATCTGCAGCAAAAGGAGGTGGTACGAAAATCATTGATGTTGTAGCTTGAGTTACTTCAACAGCTTCCCGTACCGTGTTAAACACCGGAAGCCCCAAGTGAGACGAACCGCCGCGTCCAGGAGTAACACCGCCGACCAGCTTGGTACCATAAGCAAGACATTGTTCAGAATGAGCCGTACCTTGAGATCCGGTAATACCCTGGCAAATAACCTTAGTATCTTTATTAACTAAAATACTCATACTTTCTCCTTATAGGAAGCGGCACATTCTACTGCAAGCTCTGCAGCTTGACGTAAATCGTATGCAGGATGAATATTAAGGCCGCTTTCCTTTAAGATCTTTGCTCCGTCTTGTGCATGGTTTCCTTCAAGACGTACAACGACGGGCACATCGGTACCGACTTCGGTAATTGCGCCGCGAATACCTTCTGCAATTAAGTCACAGCGTACAATACCACCGAAAATATTAACTAAAATACATTTAACAGCAGGATCTTCTAAAATAATCTTAAAAGCTTCCATTACACGATCACGTGTTGCCGTACCGCCTACATCCAGGAAATTAGCAGGCGATCCGCCGGAACTTTTAATAATGTCCATAGTACCCATGGCAAGACCTGCGCCATTAACCAAACAGCCGATATTTCCTTCAAGCGGCACATAAGAAAATCCTGAAGCAACGGCTTTAGCGATACGCGGATCTTCCTGACTTGGATCATCCATTTCTAAAAATTCAGGATGACGATAAAGAGCATAAGAGTCTACGTTAATTTTTGCATCAAGACATAATAAAGATCCTTCCTTAGTTACTGCTAAAGGATTAACTTCCACTAAAGACAAATCTTTATCAATAAAAAGCTTGGCAATTCCAACAAAAATCTTGGTAAATTCATTAACCTGCTTACCTTTTAAACCAAGTTTATAGGCTAGAGCGCGCCCCTGATACGGCAGAGGACCCGTTAATTCATCAATAGGAACTTTTAAAATTCTTTCAGGATGAGTTGCTGCAATTTCTTCAACAGACATACCGCCTGACTCTGATGCCATAATAGTCAAATGCGCATTTGTTCTGTCAATAGTTGCACCGATATAAAGCTCACGAACGGCTTCGGTTGCCCGCTCAATTAAAATCTTTGATACCGGCTTTCCATGAGGACCGCTCTGACGGGTTACCAAACGATTTCCAAGCCACTTTGCAGCAAAGGCTTCAGCTTCAGCTGGAGTATTGACTACAACAACTCCGCCGGCTTTTCCTCTGGCACCTGAATGTACTTGACATTTACAGACAAAAGGACCGGGAGATAATTCATATGCGGCTTTACCTATACCGGTTGTTTTAGAGCTAACTTTAAACTCCGGCACTGGCAAACCGTACGAACGAAGTAATTCTTTTGATTGATATTCGTGTAAGTTCATTTTTAAGCCTAAGGCAAAATATCCAACATGTCTTCAGCTTAGCTGAAGAGTTACACCGTTATTGATACTCTTTCTTACTAAAAGAGAAACATTTCTTAAGATAAGCCTTTCCCTTTAGAGTAATAACGGCATAAACAGTCAAATTTTACAAACAACATGCCTATTAAATAACAAAAGCCCGAAAGGGTAAAGCCTTCCGGGCTAAAAATTATTTTAAATTTAGTAAGTTAAGAGTAAAAACAATTAAGGTGCTTCATCAACGCTTTGATTTACAAGCTTAATTGCATCTTCATTGTATGTAATCTCTGTAAGCTCTCTTGCACCCTTATAGAGCGCATTTCGTAACTCCAGGCTATTGGCTTGCACCAATTGTGAGCGTAAAATCTGATTCAGCTCTGCATTTTCATTAGTGGTTGCTGCATTTCCTACTTCTTTTAATATAGCTAAAGTCGGATTGCCCTTATTTGATGCAATAATATACCTATTTTGCCCCTCCTGAGGAATAGCAAACAGAGCCATACCGAAAGCTGGTTCAACATCTGCGCTGCTGCGATTTAATGTTACAGCAGATCTATGAACTACATGAGCCGGAATCTCAGTATTTGAATCATTAATTACTGCTTTAGCAAAAGTATTTAAACAGGCATCAGCTTCTTTATTTGCTTTATCGTTTATAACTGCGTTGACTGCTTCAGCTTTAACCTCATCAAAAGGTTTAAGCATGCTTTCATGAGACTCATAAACATTTAAAACTAAAGCTGCATCGTCACCGATGTTTACAACTGAAGAATTTACGCCCGATGAAATATTCTCTTCTGAGAATGCTGCGTTCTGCACCATTGAAGTATTAAGCGGCCACGGCACTTTGGTTGCACCTAAAGCAACTACGCCGGAATCTGCAACTGTAACTCCTAAAGCATCGGCAGTCACATCAAGAGAGTCAGGATTTTCAAAAGACATATCAGACAAAGTTGTAACGCGTTCATTGAAAAGCTCACGTGCCTTTGCATCTATACAAGCGTTTTTAACTTGATCCTTAATTTCATTTAACTGAGGAATGTGTTCTTTAACAATAGAGTTTAACTGTAAATAGTGAGTGCCGTCAGCATCAACGATTTTATCAGTATGAGATCCGATAGTTTCAAGAGCAAATAACTTATCTGCAAAAATCGGAGCCAAAGAGGCGCGTATTATCTCTCCCATATCTCCGCCGATGTCTTTGGTAGATAAATCATCAGAATATTCTTTTGCCAGATCGGCAAAAGATTTTCCAGCAGCAAAACCGTCATCAATTGATTTAACAATTTTTTCCGCATCAGGATTATCACTGCGAACAATAATATGAGAAAAACCACGGTGTTCAGGTACTTTAAAATCATCCTGGTGTAAAGTTAAATACTCTTCTAACTCATCATCTGTAGGATTAATACCTTTTTTAAGTTCATCTACGGTTAAAAGAATATAGTTGAATTTAACATTAGCAGGAGCCATAAAAGCATCATGATGAGCATCATAATATGCTTTAGCTTCATTATCATCTGCCGAGAATCCTGCCCTTAGAGCGTCAAGATTCAGTTCATACAAATCTATAGTTCTGGTCTGGGTTAAAAGATTCTCAAGAGCACTTATTTCATAAGGTAAAGGATATGAAGCAGTACGAAGTATCGGATCAGATACTGAGGTTGCCATTGCGCTGATACGCATCTGCTCTCCAAAATACTCGGGATTCATCCCCATATTGCGAATAACGGCTAAATATAAATCGTTATCGAATTTTCCATCTTTTTGAAAAGCCGGAGTTGTACGAATTAATTCGCGTACCTGCTCATCACCGATACGGACATTCAGATCATAAACGGCGCTATTAAACGCTACGTTATCAATCATTCCTTCCAAGATCTGTGAACGCAGATTGCTTACATATTGAGGATCTTCAAGCATATCAGCGTAGCGTGCACCGTACATGCGCTGCATTTGCTGGGTTTGTGATGTGTACTGCTGATTCCATTCATTTGCGGTAATTTTATATTCACCGACTTCAACAGGATCAGTATTAAGACGAGGGATCAAATAACCGCCGACACCGGTAAAGATAAAAGAAAGAATAATGATCCAAAACAAGATCTTAAAAATTCGGCCTTGCGCACCTTCGCGCAATTTATCAGTTAGCATGCAAACAACTCCGCAGGTCTTCCTGCACCAAATATGCTTATCTTTTAATGAATTATTTTAAGGCAATATGACATAGCTCATGCTTAGATATGCTCTACCATCCGGCAAATGCTTCTGCCATTGCATGCCTTATTTTTGCTTAATATAGCACATATCAGTCAATGCTTAAAACTTTGAAAGAACTAGAGGGGTCAAATAAAAAATCCACCTTTTAAGGTGGATCTCCAAAATAAAATTAGACTTTCAAAAGTTGAATTTTATCCGTTAACCTTATCCTTAAACGGTTTGCCAGCTTTAAATGCAGGAACCTTTACTGCAGGGATTTTGACTTCTTCCTTGGTGCGAGGATTACGGCCGACACGAGCTGCACGATCGCGAACCAAGAAAGTACCGAAACCTACTAAAGAAATAGAATCTCCCTTTGCCAAGGTATCTTTTACAGTTTCAAGAAAGGCGTTCAGAGCAGCATTAGAGTCTTTTAAAGAAAGGCCTGATTGTTTTGCAATACTGCTTACAAGTTGTGATTTATTCACGATATTCTCCTCAAATTTATTTGATAATAAGAAGAGCTAAAAATCTAGCTCTTCCACCCCTACAGCTCAAATCAACATCTTTAATATATACAAAATTAAAGCCTTTTCTAAAAAAAACATCAAATCAGTGAACTATCTCAATGTTTTTTATAAGTTTTACTCAAAAAAAGATAAAAGTTCATCTTATTTCTTTTTGACATCCTCTCCGATCTAAAGACCGAAGAGCCTTCCGTTAAACAACAACAGAGCTACAGTTGTAAGCTTCGGCGGGCTCTTGCTGCCGACCT
>NZ_GL830972.1 GCF_000188195.1 Succinatimonas hippei YIT 12066 | reverse complement strand
CAACCCTCGAATATCAGAGTGGTCAAGCCCCGTGTAATGCTCCCCAAGAAGGAGTCCTAAAAAATCTTCCTATACCCCTTGACAGAGGGTCACTCATATCAGCAGTAGGAATCATCGGCCTTTAGGCCGGTGAGGATGTCAATATAAAGTAAATAAATTAAAGCTGCCGCCAAAGTGTGGCAGTTTTGTAATTTAAAGCGCAGGGAATAAAAAATTATTATACGTACTTATTCAAGCATATATATTGTTGATATATTGAATGTATAGTCTTAAAAAATAAAAATATTGAAGCATTAATCGTAAATTTATTTTTGACATTATTTGTAAATTTTCTTTACAAAAATAAAGCATAGATATTTATTTTTATAAATTTTATTTTGTTCACAAAAATCCGGATTAATTCTTTTACTTTCATTTTTGAATTATGTAAAATCAAATGCATGAAAATTAATTACATTTGTAGGTAATAAAAGTGAAGTTTACTCCGGGGCAAGAATGGACGTGGGGATTTGCTAAAGAAGGCAATGATGAACGTCTTATAATAAATCTGGTATCAGATGAAGGAGTACGCTATTGCTTTAGAACCCTATATAAAAGATCCGATTTGGCAGTTTTACCTAAAAACGGTGAAAGTTTGTGCATAGAGGATGCTTGTCTGCTTACCGATTTTCAAGAAGGTTTGTACTCTATAAATGTAAATAAAGATGAAGTCTGTCTGGATTTGGGATTAAATGCTGTTGCGTGCAGCCGTTTTGTGCGCAGCCCCAATCCTTCAGGACGGTTCTTTCTGCCGTTCGGTAATAAACAATATATAAAACGCGGGCAAGTCGTATCTCTTTATGGAAAAGCGGGCGGGATCGGCGATTTCTTTGTGCTTGACGAAATTCCTGACGGCAACGTTTATCGTTTAATGCTTTTAAATCGAGAATGGGATCTGGGAATGCATTTATTGAAAGTCGGAGCAATGCTGCGAGTTAGTGCTGATAGAATTTGCGCTTTCAGATCAATAAAAGGAACACGTACCGCGCGATACGCTTAAGTTTATTTTTTCTCCTAAGTTGAAAAGATCCATGTAATTTTGGATCGCTTGCCTCTCTTTAAAAATCGTTAGGGAGGCAATTTTTTATATGCGTGTTTATTTAAAAATAATCTAATCGTCAACAGTTCTTAATGCTTTAAATTTTGTCATTTGCTTTTACGAGTCTACATCTTCGTATAAGTTAAAAAAGAACGTTTTGGATTTAATTAAATAAGTAGTTTTAACTTTCTTTGTGTTTTCTTCCGTAATGTAGGTATGTATAGTTATCAAAAATCTTGCATGTTATAGTTGATGCTTAATTTTATAAAAATTTTCATCGATATTTTGCACTATTTAAAGAATAGGGAAAAGAAAACTAAAAGTTAAATTTCATAATTTTGAAAGTTGCTTAATAAATTCTCTGAATATAACCTGCTTTTTAAAAGATGATTTATGAAACAAATAAATATTATTTTTATTTGAAATTATTGTTAATTTATTTGACATATTTTTAGATATTATTTTTATAAATTGATTAAATTTAATATAAATTTCAATTTGTTAATTGATTTTTTGTTACTGTTTTATTTGTTTGAATAAAAGATATAAATTTTGATATTTATCTTTATGTTTTTATTTGTGAAATAAATATGAAAGTTTTACAAAATTAAAATTTTTATTATGAAATTTTCTTTCATAATATATGAAAATTTATTTAAAATATTTTCTATGATTGATACGGGAGATTAAAGCAATAAAAGGTCTATGTAAAGCTAAAAAACCATTTTAATTTACATTTGTAATTAGTATTAGTTTATTGATGCTTTGTTTGTATTCTTGATGAATAATAAAACTTATCTTTTTTAATAAATATTGTTGTGTTTCTTTGCAAGTAATAAGTTGTGTTTTTAATATTTTTCCTTAAATTGCATTTAAAATCACGAATGTCTATGTTTATTAGTCTGATAAAAACTCATGTGTTTAAATTTACAGTTTTTTTGATTCTATTGCTCTGAGAACCTGATATCTTAGGCCTTTTGCTTAGTTAAAACTATTTTTAGCTGGCTCCATAATTGTTTTAAATTTTCTGCCCTATTCTGTAGTTTTTTTGAGAAAAAGACATGTGATAAAAAGTTTCTTTGACAATTTTGTGCATTGCATTCATGATCGTAGGCAATGTTTTGGGGTTAAAATTAAATAGTTCTTCTAGATTCTCAGAACATCAAAAATACACATGTATAAAAAGGAGAAAAATATGCCTAGCTTAAAGGGAACTCAAACCGAGAAAAATATTTTGACCGCCTTTGCAGGTGAATCACAGGCCCGTAATCGCTATACTTACTTTGCCTCTGTTGCTAAAAATGAAGGTTATGTCCTAATAAGCGAGATCTTCACTGAGACTGCCAATCAGGAAAAAGAGCACGCAAAGCGCTTATTTAAATTCCTTGAAGGCGGCACTGCAGAAGTTACAGCCTCTTTCCCCGCCGGTATTATCGGTGATACTGCAGCAAACCTCGAGGCTTCAGCTAAGGGTGAAAATGAAGAGTGGACCGATATGTATCCCAGCTTTGCCGCAACTGCACGTGAAGAGGGATTCCCTGAGATCGCCGCTGTAATGGAAAATATCGCTATTGCTGAAAAGCAGCATGAGAAGCAGTATCGCTCTTTGTGGCAGCACTTAACTGACGGCACTATGTTCAAGCGCGGCGATAAGGTTATATGGCGTTGCCGCAACTGCGGATTCATTTATGAAGGAACCGAAGCCCCTAAGGCATGCCCTGCTTGCAACCACCCTCAGGCCCATTTCGAAGTTTTGCGTGATCAATATTAATTAAAAAATTTTGAGGAATATCTCATTTTTTTATAAAAATATGATATAGTACGCGTACTCCTTATGTTTGTTTGATTGTTTCCCCCGAATCGTATGACTCGGGGGTTTTTTTTATGTTTTTTCTGCTGTAACTGAAGCTTTTTGGGCTGCTCCTGCAGCTGTGTTTGCCGCTTTTGCTGCTGTTGCGGTGGCGGCAGGAGTGTTTTGACCGGTTGAAATATAGGCACTGCGCCGCTTTAACAATCTTAAGGCAAAGGCCCGTTCCCATGCGTGCTGATTTCTTAGCTCATGGCGTCCTGCCCAATAACTTACAAAGGCATTAAGCTCATTTTCGGTGAAATCAGCGTTATGAAGACCCGCCATAAGACAGGTTTGCGCGAAGTTAGATCCGGGACGCCAGGATGCACTCATGGCAAAGGGAGATTGCGGCAGTAAAGTTGTATCGGCACTAAAATAAGGCAGAATGACATTGCATCCTTGCCACGTATCGGATTGCTCTTTTTTTTTGATAAAACCTAAGGCATTAAGCTCATTTAAAAGTCCGGTAATGAGCTTCTCTGTCGGAATGAAAGGACACTCCAGGCTTATTGTTTCCATCGCAAGACTTAATGCAGGCAGATCGATAAGGCATAAGCCGCGTTCAGCCATAGGTCTTAGGTAAAACAGATATAAAGATCTGGCTTCATGACTTAGGCGCTTATCGTTAAGTTTGGCAAATTCAATGTTATTCATCAGGCGTCTCTGGTACCTGGAACTTTTGTTACAAGGTTTTTGCCTGCAATAAAAGCGTCAATATTTGCAAGAACAAGCTTTGCCATTTCCATACGGGTATAGGTGGTGGCACTGCCTATATGCGGGGTTAAAACGACGTTGGGGCGGTTAAACAAGGCCTGCGGAACAGTCGGTTCATGCTCGAAAACATCAAGACCTGCCCCTGCGATAGTTTTATTATCAAGAGCTTTAATTAAAGCGTCAGTATCAACTAATGCGCCGCGGGCGATGTTGACCAAAAATCCGTCTGGTCCTAATTTTTCAAGGATTTCTTCATTTATGCAGTGGAACGTTTCTTTGGTTGACGGCATTGCGATGATTAATGCGTCGCACCATGAAGTCATATCTTTTAATGACGTAAAGAATTTATAGGAAACGTCTTTTTTACTGTGAGCAAAGTAGGCAATATCGCATTTAAATGCTTCAAGTCTTGCGGCAATTGCTTTACCGATGCGGCCAAGACCTGCTATGCCGACTTTAAGCCCGGTTAAGGAAACGCCCAAAGGCATTACGGATCCTTTTTCCCAATCTTTGCGCTCGATAAATTTATGGGCTTCGATCATTTGTCTTGTTACGTTAATGAGCAGTGCTACTGCGGTATTGGCAACGTCGTCATTCAGGACGTTCGGGGTATGGCTTATGAAAATATTGCGTTTTATAGCTTCATTTACGTCAATTCCGTCATATCCGACTCCGAAATCAGCGATCATTTTGACATTTTTGAACTTTTCGTAAACTTCTTTTGTAATTTTGGTTCCGCCTGAAACAAGAAGAATATCGGTTTTTTCATAAGCTTTTTTGAGTTCATCGGCATTTAAGTCTTTTTTTTCGGAATATTCTCCGCGTTTTTTTACTTCATTAATCAAGTAGTCAGGAAGGGAAGAATCAGTATATTTAAGAATATGATACGTCATGGAATAAGCCCTCGAAAATACGTCAGCATGATTATACGCAAGAGCATGCAGAGAAAATTTACGGTAACTCAAAAATTAATTAAAAATTATCATTAATAACAGTTGAACAATTATTCAACTGTTATATAATGCTAACAGTTGAATGGTTGCTCAACTTTTGTTTTTAAAGGATTAGTAATATGAAATTACGCTGCGATATAAAAGGTCTTGATTGTCCTCATTGTGCTTTGTCTTTAGAAAAGAAGATTGCCGCTCTTGACGGTATTAAAAACGCTAATATCAATTTTCCGCTGCAGTCTTTAGTTATCGAAGCTGATGACAATCTTGATGAAGATGAATTAATCGAGAAAGTTCAAAAAGTAAGTGATGATTTTGAGGATGGAATTTCAGTAAATTTACGAGATTAACCGGAGAAAAAGCAGAGGCGGAAAATGTTGCAAAGTATCGATCTTAAAACTAAGTTAAGGCTGTCTTTTGCTTTAATAGTAATGTTGATGCTGTTGTTAAAGCTTGATATCAATAGCTATTTAAAGCTTGCTTTGTTTGCTTTAGCTTACGTTGCTGTGGCATATGAAACGGTGATTGCTGCGTTTAAAACTTTATTTAAGCGTTTTCGCATGTCTGAGCAGTTTTTAATGTCGGTAGCAACATTCGGCGCTATAGCCCTTGGCGATTATGCAGAGGCTTTGGCGGTTTTAATTTTCTATGAAATAGGCGAAATTTTTGAAGAGTATGCCTCTGGTCGTTCTCATAAAGAAATTACTTCACTTATTGCGTTAAAGCCGCAAATAGTAAGAGTAATTGATAAAGACGGCAATGAGTTGAAAGTTAAGCCGCGCAAAGTTAAGGTCGGTCAAACTATAAGAGTACTTGCAGGTGAGGCTGTTGCACTTGACGGTACTTTAAAAAATGATTCTGCCGCAGTAGATATGAGTGCCTTGACCGGAGAGAGTGAGCCGTTTTTGTATAAAAAAGGCGAAGAAATACCGTCAGGCGGTATCAACATGGGCAGTGTTATCGAGCTTACGGTAACCAAAGATAACAGTAATTCATCAATTACAAGATTAATTGAACTTATTGAAGATGCTGCAGCCAATAAGTCAAAACCCGAAGCTCTAATTTCCCGCTTTGCGGTTTATTACACTCCGCTTGTCGTGACATGCGCGATTATTTTAGCTTTGGTTCCGTTGTTTGTTGCCGGTGAAAGTTTTTCGGATTGGATAGAGAGAGCTCTGGTTTTCCTGGTTGTTTCTTGTCCTTGCGCGCTGGTTTTGTCGGTACCGTTGTCGTTTTTCGGCGGTCTTGGCGCGATATCTAAAATCGGCGTGATGGTAAAAGGAAGTATTCATATTGAAACTTTGTCAAAATTAACTGTTTTGGCTTTGGACAAGACCGGAACCATCACTCAGGGTAAGTTTAAACCTGCAGATTTTATAGTAGATGACGGATCATCAAAATCCGAGCTTTTATCTTGTGTTTATGCTCTTGAAAGCGCGACGACGCATCCTATCGGCACTGCTATAGTTAATTACTGTAAGATAAACGGCGTAGAGCTTAAAAAGGCTGAAGCAATTCATGAAGTGTCCGGATATGGAATTGAAGGTATTATTGACGGTAAAAAAGTAGCGGTCGGCAGTCGGGAGTTTATTGAAAAAATTACGTCAAGAACCGATCTTGATCAAAGCAATGTAATAGGAACAGAAGTACTTGCTGCCGTTGACGGCAGGTTTATCGGCGGAATCGTGCTAAATGATGAACCTAAAGCAGGAGCTTTGGAGTTTTTCGGTTCTCTTAAGTCTTTGGGGATCACTTCCTGCATGATAACCGGTGATAAGGAGTCGGTTGCAGCTAATATTGCAAAGCGTCTTGGTATTGAAAAATATTATGCAAAGATGTTGCCTGAGGATAAGCTAAAGGCAGTTAAAGATCTTAAAACAAAATCTACTGCGGTAGTGGGATTTGTCGGTGACGGAATAAATGATGCTCCGGTATTGGCGGCTTCAGATGTGGGTATTGCAATGGGACAGTTCGGATCTGCATCTGCCGTAGAAGCATCTGATGTGGTTGTTATGAATGACGATTTAAGGAAGATCCCGCAGGCGATATCTCTTGCCCGTCGTACTTATAAACTTGCGATGCAGAATATTGTTTTCGTTATTGCCTGTAAGCTGCTGATTTTGGTTCTTGGCGCTATGGGCATTGCCGGAATTTGGGTGGCGATTTTCGGTGATGTGGGGTTATGCGTTCTTGCAGTATTGAATGCCATGCGGGCTCTTACTTGGGTAAAAGTAAAACGCGGTGGTACAATCAGCTAAGGACAGCATAAATATACGCATAAAAATAACAATATCATTTAAATATAAAAATCGCGACGAAAGTTCATAAAGAAGGTATGCAAAATGCAAAAGCAGAGCTTTGATATTGTAGGCATGTCCTGCGCGGCTTGTGCCGCGCGTGTAGACAAAGCGGTTAGAGAGGTTGATGGGGTAAACGACTGTAGCGTAGCACTGCTTAAGAATCGTCTTACGGTTATATATGATGAAAATAAGGTCAATGATGATGTTATAAAGCAGGCAGTGCAGAATGCCGGATATAAGGCGCTTGACTCTGCAGCTAAATCCTTTGCGGCAAAAGTCGATGATGCGGAGGTAAGGGCGCAGAAAAGACGTTTAATTTTAAGCGTGGTTCTGACTTTAGTTTTAATGTCGGTATCCATGGGCCCGATGATCGGAATGATTTTAATTTCCGATGCCGCAGTCAGTGCTTTGGTGCAGCTTGCTTTGACTTTATGCGTCATGTTTATTCAGCGGGATTATTTTAAAAACGGCTTTAAGGCGTTATTCCATTTTTCTCCCAACATGGATTCCCTGGTTGCGGTAGGAGCCGGTGCGTCATTCCTGTTTTCGCTGTTTTCTTTGCTGAATCTGCATATAGGAGACAGCTATTCGGTTTTGCATGACAGCGTGCCTCTTTATTTTGAATCAGTAGCGACGATTTTAACTTTGGTTTATGTCGGAAAATATTTTGAACAAAAGGCAAAACTTAAAACGACGGATGCCGTGGCCAAGCTTATGGATTTGTCGCCTAAAACAGCACGTGTAAGACGTAACGGCAAAGAAACGGTAATTAACGCCGACAACCTTAAAATCGGGGATGTGGTGATTTTAAAAGCAGGTGAAAGCGCTCCTTGTGACGGTAAAGTTATATCCGGGAATGCTTTCTTTGATGAAAGCGCGTTAAGCGGCGAAAGTCGTCCGGTAAAAAAGGAAGCAGGCAGTGATATTTTTACCGCGTCAATTTTAAGTCAGGGGTATATCGAGTTAGAGGCAAAAGCAGTAGGTGCTGATACTACATTTTCAAAAATTATTGCTCTAATTGATGATGCGACTAATAAAAAGGCGCCGATAGCCCGCATTGCCGATAAGGTGGCAGCGTACTTTGTTCCGGCAGTGATTTTAGTGGCTCTCCTTACCTTTATTGTTTGGATAATTTTAGGAGCACAATTTTCTACAGCGTTGACTTTTGCCGTAAGTGTTCTGGTTGTCTCATGCCCTTGTGCTTTAGGCTTGGCCACTCCGACTGCGATTATGGCGGGAACAGGTAAGGCGGCAAGTTACGGTGTATTGTTTAAATCTCCGGATGCCATTGAGGTTTTGCATAAAGCTGATACTGTTATTTTTGATAAGACCGGCACGTTAACTTACGGAAAAATGGCGGTACGCTTTATTAAATCGCAGGATAAAGCACTTGAAAGTATTAATTTGATGATGGCAAAAAGTCTTGAGGAAAAAAGCGATCATCCTCTTGCCAAAGCGATAGTGGCAAAAGCTGATGAACTAAAGCTGGTAAGTTTTCCCGTGACTGACTATAAATTAAATGAAGGTTTAGGGGTTGAAGGTCGTATCGGCGATGATATGTATTATTTGGGCGGAACGCGCTATCTTTCGCATTTAGACATCAAAGTTTTGCCTGAAATAAAAAAACAGATTGATGACTTTGAAAAAGAAGGTCTGACTGTTTTATGCCTTATTAAAAATAAAGAGCTGCAATGCCTTTTTGCTGTCGGTGATGACATTAAAACTGAAGCTTTCGCTACGATAAGAAAATTAAAGGAAGAAAATATAAAGACAGTTATGCTCACCGGAGACAGTGCGGGAGCTGCGGAGACTGTGGCGAAAAATCTTCAGATAGATGAGTATCGAGCCGGATTGTTGCCGCAGGATAAGGCAGATTTTATTAAAGAATATCAAAGTAAAGGACATACTGTTGCAATGGTCGGTGACGGAATAAATGATGCTCTGTCGCTTACGGTAGCTGATGTCGGAATCGGGGTATCGGGAGCAAGTGATATAGCTTTAAGTTCTTGCGATGCGGTGCTTATGAAAGACAGTCTTTACGATGTGATCATCGCAAAGATAATGTCGGGTAAAACTATTAGAAATATAAAAGAAAATCTCTTTTGGGCTTTTATTTATAACGTTATCTGCATACCGATGGCGGCAGGCGTCTTTTATTCAAGCTTCAATTTGCGCTTGACCCCCATGCTTGCGGCGCTGCTTATGAGTATGAGTTCACTGTGCGTGGTTACTAATGCTTTGCGTCTTACCGCCGTTAAAGTCAAACGTTATGAAAAACAGAATTTACAAGTAAACTTAGAGGATAATATTATGAAAAAGGAAATTTTAATTGACGGAATGCACTGCAATCATTGTACTGCTTCAGTAACCAAAGCTTTGTCAGCTTTGCCGGGAGCCGGTGATGTAGTTGTTTCGCTTGAAGATAAAAAAGCCGTCTTGAATGTCGGAGCTTTGGTAAATGACGAAATGTTAAAGAGCGTTATTGAAGCTTTAGGCTTTAAAGTCACGGCAATCAACAATTTGTAAGTTATGTCTTTAAAACTTGATGAAGCGGATTTGTTGATTATTGCCTTATTGCGTGATGAAGCGCGTTTGTCGTTGCGCGATTTGGGCGCAAGAGTCAATTTATCCGCTCCGGCCGTAGCTGCACGTCTTAAACGGCTTGAAGATGCGAAGATTATTGAAGGTTATCGGGCGGTCATAAGTGCTGATAAATTTGCTCTTGCGTTTGAGGCCCTGATTTTCGTGAAAGTCATACCGGCAGACAGCGAGCGCTTTATTGATGAAATGAAAGCGCTTCCTGCAGTAAGTTCATGTCTAAAAATAACCGGTGATTATTCTTATATGCTGACGGTA
Source organism: Succinatimonas hippei YIT 12066 (assembly GCF_000188195.1). Lineage (GTDB taxonomy): Bacteria > Pseudomonadota > Gammaproteobacteria > Enterobacterales > Succinivibrionaceae > Succinatimonas > Succinatimonas hippei. Next base: position 2,840 of record NZ_GL830972.1, on the reverse strand, counting down.
TCTTTTCCTAAGATAGATGCGTTAAATCACTTTGTTGACAAGTTGAATATGATGTACGGAATGACTAAAACTTCAATCATTCTTAACAAAGAGATTTCGTTACGATCGCCTTTTACTTTAGATACATTAAGATTTAAAAACTGATAAAAAATCGCTTGATAATTTAATGTATAAAGGCAACCGTATAGTGTTTTTTAGGTACAATATTGCCGGATGATTTGAAGCTGTTTTTAAGCTTGAAAGCCTCTTACTGTAAAATCGGTTTTTCGTAAAGATGACGGAAATTGTAAAGTTAGGTTTTGCAGTTAAAAGGAACCGATAAGAAGTTAGAAAATCCGCTAAGGACAAAGAGGATATTTAAAATGTGGGATTATTCAGACAAGGTTAAAGATCATTTTTTGCACCCACGCAACGCACGTGTTATTGAAGATGCCAATGCTATCGGCGATGTCGGCTCAATTATTTGCGGTGATGCTTTGCGTTTGATGTTAAAAATCAACCCGACAACCAATGTAATTGAAGACGCTGCTTTCCAGACTTACGGATGCGGCAGTGCTATCGCTTCATCTTCTGCGTTAACCGAAATGCTTATCGGCAAGACCTTGGAAGAGGCGGAAAAAATCACCAATCAGACCATTGTTGATTATTTAGGCGGATTGCCTCCTGAAAAAATGCATTGCTCGGTAATGGGCCGCGAGGCTCTGGATGCGGCTATTGCCAACTATCACGGCAAGAGCTATGAGCAGGCTCATGATGACGGTGAAATCGTATGCCATTGCTTTGGTGTCGGCATCAATAAGATAAAGAAGGCCGTTTGGGAAAACCATTTGACTACAGTTGAAGAAGTTACCAATTACACTAAGGCAGGCGGCGGCTGTCAATCATGCCATATGCGCATTGAAGAGATCATTGATGAGGTTTGGGTAGATCTTGAAAAGTGCGGCGTACCCCGTCCCGGCTTTACTCCGACTCCGATTCAAGGCATCAAGATCAATGTTTCAACTGAACCTGCAGTTTCGGCAAGCGGTGCTGCTTTGGATGAAACTACTTTAAAATCACCGATTTATGACAAGGCGGTAAGTGTCATTAATGAAGTTGCCGCAGGTCTGAAAAAAGACGGTTCCGATGCCGAGCTTGTTGCAATTGCAGGTGATACCGTGACCGTAAAGTTATCAGGTGCTGTAGCAGTAGGCCTTATGCAGGATATGACTTTGTCCTTTATTGCAAAGAAACTTACAGAAGCTGTAGGTCATGACGTAAAAGTCGTGGTTCGTTAATTAAGGAATAGTAGATGAGAGATGATGAATTAGGCGTAGGCAAGGGAATTTACCTTGATAATAACGCCACTACAAGAATCGATCCTAAAGTGGTTGAAGCAATGATGCCGTATTTTAATACTTATTACGGTAATCCTTCTTCACAGCACGGCTTCGGCTTGGCTGTAGACAGGGCTATCAACCATGCCCGCGAGCAAGTGGCGGATTTGCTCGGAGCCGCTCATCCTGATGAAATTATTTTTACTTCTTGCGCCACCGAATCCGACAATACTGCAATTTGGACTTCTTTGTTCACGCAAAAAGATAAAAACGAGATTGTAACGACCAAGCTTGAACATCCGGCTATTTTGGATACCTGTTCATTTTTGTCAGGACGCGGTGTTGAGGTTAAGTATTTAAGTGCCAACCACTTAGGTGATATCGATCCTGCCGAATTTGAAAAACTGTTAAATCCGAAGACTGCATTGGCATCCATCATGTGGGCCAATAACGAGACCGGAAATATATATCCGGTTCCTGAAATGGCGGAGATAGCGGCAGCTCACAATGTCGTATTTCATGCCGCCGCGGTGCAGGCGGTGGGCAAGATCCCTATTAATCTTAAAGATACTAAGATTAATATGCTTTCTTTTTCAGGTCATAAGCTTCATGCTCCCAAAGGCATAGGCGCTTTGTATGTTAGAAGAGGAACCAGATTCATTCCGTTCATGCACGGCGGTCATCAGGAACGCGGACGTCGCGCCGGTACCGAGAACGTACCGTACATTGTCGGTTTGGGTATGGCTTGCGAGCTTGCCAAATCACATCTAGATGATTTGAATACTCGTGTAAGAGCTTTACGTGACAAACTTGAGAAAGGCATTGTTAACACCATTCCGGAAGTTATCGTTACCGGAGATAAAACCCATCGTACGCCTAATACTTTAAATGTCGCATTTAAGTTTGTTGAAGGTGAGGCAATTCTGCTTATGCTAAATGAGTACGGAATCGCTGCCTCATCTGGATCTGCCTGTTCTTCAGAATCCCTTGAGCCTTCGCATGTTATGCAGGCAATGGGTATTCCGTTCTCGGCAGCTCACGGCACTATTCGTTTCTCATTGTCACGCTTTACTACAGAAGCTGAAATTGATGAAGTGCTGCGTGTACTTCCCGGCATTATTCAGCGTCTTCGTGATATGTCTCCGTATTGGAACGAGAATAAGCCTAAACTTATCAATGCCGATCATGAATTTGATCCGGATAGTGATGAACGTCATTAATAAAAATCAGACTTAAGTTTATTAAACTCTGATTTTTAATATGGAATAAGCCCCGATATATAAGTTGTCGGGGTTTTCATTTTAAAAAGCAAAAAAACGATTAAAAGCAGTAAATATTACCTATAGAATTTCTCTAAGCTTAGTTAGCTCAGCTTGAGTAGTCGCCCAGCTGGTGGCAAAACGGATTACACTGCTGTTATCATTGTACTTTTCCCAGAATCCGGTTGCTACATGTTGTTTTAGAATTTGCTGTTTGGCGTTGTCTACAATTTCCTAAATTTACAGTCTAGGTAAAATCATCTTT
>NZ_GL830971.1 GCF_000188195.1 Succinatimonas hippei YIT 12066 | reverse complement strand
TTTATATATTTCTTTATTATTTTTGTTATTAGTAAACGAAAATTTGTGGGATCTTAAAAAATTTCTTTTATTTTAAGATCTTATTTAAGATTAAGTCTTTGGAAAAATTGTTTTAGCACTTATATTTTTGTGTTAAAAATGGGCTGTTTTTCAACAGTATAGTTTTTATAGTGATTTTACCAAAAGTTTTTATTAAAGTATTTTTGATACTTTTCAACAGGTTTTCCAACAGATCTGTTTTTTGCAGATATAAAAAAAGCAGGAATAAATCCTGCTTTTTGGGAAAAATCGCTTAATTAAACGCGCTTTTTGAACTCGTTGGTGCGAGTGTCGATTTCAATCTTATCGCCGATGTTTACGAAATCAGGAACCTGAATTTCAAAACCGGTACCGGCAAGACGTGCAGGTTTGGTTACTTTGCCTGAAGTGTCGCCGCGAACTGCAGGCTCGGTATACTCAACTTCACGAACAATGCTGATAGGAAGTTCAACACTGATTGCTTTGCCGTTGTAGAAGGTTACCTGGCAAACATCTTCCATACCGTCGACTAAGTAGTTAAGAACATCACCTAAGTTGTCTTTCTCTACGTCATACTGGTTGAACTCTTCGTCCATAAAGACATAAAGAGGATCATTGAAGTAAGAATAGGTGCAATCTTTGTGCTCTAAGATGACATCTTCAAGACGATCATCAGCGCGGAATACGGTTTCAGTACCGGCATCAGACAATAAGCTCTTTAACTTCATTTTGACAACAGCTGCATTACGGCCTGATTTGTTGTACTCGGTTTTTTGAACTACCATCGGGTTGCCGTTAAGCATGATAACGTTGCCGGCACGGATTTCTTGAGCTAATTTCATGAGTTTACCTTTAAAATTTACCTTGATTTAAGAAATATTCTTTAGGTTAACCGGGCTATTCATGCCCTAAACTTTGCTATTTTAGCATAGTAAAGCCTGTAAAAATCGCAGCTTATGAGTTAAGACTTAGTAAAAAATCGCAAAGATTATCGCTAAGCGAGCCTAGATTTTGTAAGTGTATAGACCAAAGTTTAAATATTTCATTGATGTTTTGCTCAAACTCATCGTATGAATCAATTAAAGGAACTTCGTGAGCATCGTTATATGCAAGCATTAAATCTTTAAGAGTTAAAAATGTTTCAGACGGTTTAACTACTTCTTCAAGTCGGTCAAAGAAAGACATCAACTTTAAAATGTGTGCATTGTCTTCCTGAACGTATATTTGCCATAAAAAAGGTTTTCCGCTTAACATTGCACGGACAATCGAATCTTCTCCACGAACCAGATTTAACTCAGATGACAGCAGATAATCGTCATATTCATCTTGTGAAACCATTTTTACTGCTTTTATAGATATTTTTTCATTTAAGTCAAAATGTTGTCCCGGAAGTATATTAATTTTTAATTGCTGATTAAGATTGTTTAGCGCTTTACCTTCAAAAACGGTGATCTCACTTTTTTTGGCGGACTTTGCAAGTAAAGATAATATGTCTTTTATATGAGAATTTTCATAAGAAAATAATGTTACTTTTCTTATTTCATTGTTTTTGTGATTATATTTTTTATTTTCAATTAATTTTTTTATAAATTTTTCTTCGGTAATAATTCCTCCGGTTTTTTTTGTAAATCCCGGGAAAAAGAAATAGCTTGTAAAGCCGTCACCAAAAGACGGACGTTTATGACAATCCTCAATCCATTTTTCAGCACTTAAGTATTCTAAATTGACTACTTTTACTTTATTTTTTTTGATTTTTTCTATAGCGTTTTGACAAAGACGGCAGGAAAAAGCCTGGATAACATATTTGCTTGGATTATAGTCATCAAGTGCGCTATCCCATTTTTTTATGTGAAGATTCGGGTTTTCCTCATCATTTTTATCTTTTATAGTATTAAGAGTTTTAAGGTCGTCACAATATAGAAAAACGTTGAAATTCTTAAGACTTAAATCTCTTGCCAAACGAAGACACACTCCCGCATCCCCGTAGTTATCAAGAACTGTACAAAAAATATCAAAACTATTTTCTATTTTTGTAATCATGAGCTTAAATTTGTTTAAAAAAAAATCGTTAAATAGGAGCATAAACAATTTTAACCGCTAAAACTCATTATCTTTTTTTTGTAGAGATGAGTTTATTTTTTGTATATATAATTATTATATTGATATGGTTAATATTATAGGTGTTTAATATTTAAATTATTCTAATATAAACATTTTAATTTAATTAAATCTGAGTTTTTATTGCTTTGTGCTTTCTGTTTTATAAAGTATAAAATTTATCTTCTGATAAAATTTTTTAACTTTATTTAATGCCAAAGAAAACTCTTTAAAGCCTAATCCATACCGTGTTGAGCGGGATTTTTAATAATGCGTTTATATATAAAATATATTTTTTTTTATATATAAATCAAAATATTGTTTTTGATTTAAGGCTGTATTGATATATCTGCGCTGCATTAGTAAAATTGCCGCGATTATCTTTGAACATACAAAAAAGGCAAAGTCCATGATTAGATTTATTGTTAAAAGAGACGGACGTAAGGTTTCTTTTAACCAACAGAAAATTGCAAATGCCATTAAAAAGGCCTTGGTTTCAGTTCATCCTGACGATGATGTAACACCTCAAGATGAGGAACTTGTCGTTCAGTTAACCGAAGAAGTTATAAATGCTATTGAAAGTGAAGTTACCAAGGTTCCTACTGTTGAACATACTCAGGACTTAATTGAAAGGATTTTAATTAAGCACGATCTTGCTGATGAGGCTAAAAATTTTATTTTGTATCGTCAGCAGCGTACTAATGTGCGTACCTACAATGCCGAACTTACCCAAATTTATCGTGATTTAACCTCTAAATCCACTGATGATATGGATTTAAAGCGTGAGAACGCCAATATTGATGCCAATGCACCGATGGGCCTCATGCTGCGCTTTGGTTCTGAGGGATCAAAAGATTTCGTTAAGCGTTATGTCTTAAAACCAGAGCATGCATTGGCTCACAGCAACGGCTCTATCCATATTCACGATTTGGATTTTTATCTTTTAACTATTAATTGCTGCCAAATCAGTCTAAAGAGTTTATTTAAACGCGGTTTTTCGACCGGACACGGTTTTTTACGTGAGCCGCAGTCTATTCAGTCAGCATCTGCTTTGTGCTGTATCGCCATTCAGTCTAATCAGAACGATATGCACGGCGGTCAATCTATTCCTATGTTTGAGTATGATTTGGCCCCTTATGTAGTTACTTCTTATATTAAGCATTTGTGCAAGGTAATTCAGATAACTTTGCGCGATGACTCTATTGATTTGTCTTTGCTTAAAGATTTTTGTCGTGAAGTTTACAAGGAGTTTGAGACTGTTTTAAGTGATGAGGCGGCAGTAAAAATCAAAGCAAAGGTTATGGATATAATCAAACCGTTCTACAAAGACGATGAAGCTTTGCAAAAAGACGGTTCTTATATCATGACTGAAGCTTATAAGCTTACTGAGCGTGAAACTTATCAGGCTATGGAAGCCGTTATTCATAACTTAAATTCCATGCAAAGCCGTGCCGGAGCACAAGTTCCTTTTTCATCAATTAATTACGGAACAGGAACTACTCCTGAGCAGCGTATGATTATGAAAAACGTGCTGCTTGCCACTGATGCCGGTTTGGGCGGAGGTGAAACTCCTATTTTCCCGGTTCAAATTTTCAAGGTAAAAGACGGTATCAATACTAAAGAAGGCGATCCTAATTATGATTTGTTCCGTCTTGCCTGCAAAGTTTCAGCAAAACGTCTGTTCCCGAACTTTTCATTTTTGGATGCTCCTTTTAATTTGCAGTACTATAAGCCCGGACATCCTGAAACCGAGCTGGCTGTTATGGGATGCCGTACCAGAGTTTTCGGAAATTACTATGATAAAACCAGAGAAATTATTCCTGGTCGCGGTAATTTATCTTTTACCACAGTTAACTTGCCGCGTTTAGGTATCGAAGCTCATGGTTCTATAAGCAAGTTCTATGAATCATTGGATTCTGTCGTTCACCTTATTTTTAATCAGCTTTTAGATCGTTTTGAGATTATTGCCAATAAGCACGTTTATAACTATCCTTTCCTCATGGGACAAGGCGTGTGGATTGATTCAGAGCGCCTTAACATGGATGACAAGATTGAGGATGTTATTAAGCACGGCTCTCTTTCAGTTGGCTTTATCGGTCTTGCAGAAACCCTTGTCGCTTTAACCGGTAAACATCATGGTGAAAGTGAAGAATCTTATAAGTTAGGTTATGAGATTATTAAGCACATGCGTGCCTTGACCGATGAGCAAATGGTTAAGACCGGACTTAATTTCTCGCTGTTCTCAACCCCAGCCGAAGGATTATCCGGAAGATTCGTTAAGATTGACCGTCAAATTTACGGATCTATTAAAGGTATAACCGACAGGGAGTATTACACCAACAGCTTCCATATTCCTGTTTATTACAATATAAGCGCAGCAGATAAGATAAGACTTGAGGCTCCGTTCCATGAGCTGTGCAATGCCGGTGCTATTTCTTATGTGGAAATGGACGGAGATTTGACTCGCAATGTCGATGCTTTTGAAAAAGTTATTTTATATATGAAAGAATGCGGCATCAGCTACGGATCGGTAAATCATCCTGTAGATCGCTGCCCGGTTTGCGGTTATGTCGGTGTTATTAACGACGTATGCCCTAAATGCGGTCGTCATGACGGTGAAGGTGTTACAATAGAAAGACTAAGCAAACTTGGCGTTGATTGTATTTGTCGCGGATAATGGTTTGTTTTTAAAGGAGAAAAAAATGGTAACAAGATTAAATGCCCGTAACGGTGTTGTTGGTGAAGGCGTTAAATTCGAGCGTATCAGAAGAGTAACCGGTTATTTGGTCGGAACTTTAGATCGTTTTAATAATGCAAAGCGCGCTGAAGAAAAAGATCGCGTTAAGCATATGCATGTCTAATTGAGGTAAAAGTTATGGATCTTCGGGTTCTTGATGATACTTATATTCGTATTGCCGGAGTAGTTCCCGAGTCCATCGTTGACGGCCCCGGTATTCGTTATACGATTTTTACCCAAGGATGTCCTTTCCATTGCCATGGCTGTCATAATCCTCAGGCTCAGCCTTTAAACGGCGGTATGGAAGTAAAATTAAGGGTTTTGTATGATGAAATTAAAGCAAATCCCTTAATTACCGGCGTTACATATTCTGGCGGTGAGCCGTTTATTCAAACCCGTCCTTTAATTACTTTATCAAAGATCCTTAAAGAAGAAGGTTATTCTCTGTGGTCTTATTCGGGATATACTTTTGATAAGTTAAGTGATGATTTTATGCGCCATGAGCTTTTAGATCTTTTGGATGTAGTGGTTGACGGTCCTTTTGTTCAATCTTTAAAATCTCTTGATTTAGATTTTAGAGGTTCAAGCAATCAGCGCATTATTGATGTGCAAAAATCATTATCTTTAGGTAAAGTAGTTTTGGCTGAAGGTTTTAAATAATTAATAATATTGCAGATAAATCACAGGTTAAACTTTGCCCTTCCTGTGATTGGGCCGTTACACTGCCTCCTTATAAGAAAGGAATAAAGTGTTCTTGCCCGCGCTGCGGAGCTACTTTAAGAAGCGGCCGAATTTATTCATTGCATCATTGTGCTGTAATTTCGATTGCGGCACTTATCTTTTTTATATTGTCTATTTTTGAGCCTTTTCTTTCCTTATCTATCCTCGGAATTAATCAGGAAATGCGGCTGATTTCCATTTTTACCGTTCTGCATACTAATTGGATTTTGCTGCTCTACGTTTGTGTTCTGTTTACTTTTTTGTTTCCTTTGTTCATGTTATTTACGATTATCGGTACCGGTCTTTTTAATTTAAAAGTTACGCCGATAATCGGTGAGATATATGCCTTCAGTCATCGTTTTTGTATGATTGATGTGTTTATTTTGGGAGTTTTAGTAAGTCTTATCAAGTTAACCGCTTTAGTTGAGGTCGAATTCCATAGCGGTTTTATTTTATCCGGTATTTTTTCCGTCATGATGATTTGGCTTTATACCAAAGTAAAACCTCAAGATATTTGGAATAAAGTAAAATCTGCAAATATTGATATTGTTCCCGGAATTTCAGGCAAAAAACAAGATTTATTGTTATGTAGGCATTGTTCTTTTGTTTATAATGCGCGTTTCTATAAAAGATGTCCGCGTTGCGGTCATATAGGACGAGTAAGAAATTACGATTGTTATCAAAAAGCTGCGGCATTACTGTTATCTGCAATAATTTTATATTTGCCTTCAAATTTATATCCGATCATGTTCACATCATATCTTGGAAATGAAACAGGATCTAACATCTTAGAAGGTGTTGTTACTTTGTGGCAAATGGATTCCTATTTTGTTGCGTGTGTAATTTTTTTAGCCAGTATCTGTATTCCGGTTTTGAAAATTATTGCATTGCTTGTTTTAATGTTTATCGTTAAATATCGTCGTTCGCAAAAGCCTCAATTACTATCAAAATGTTACAGAATTGTTTCTTTTATCGGCAAGTGGTCAATGATTGACGTTTTTGTTGTGATTATAATGACATCAGTGGTCAGATTCAGCGGCTTGATGACAATCGATCCCGGATTTGCCATTATCACATTTTGTCTTGTAGTTATTATCACAATATTTGCAGCTGAAGAATTTGATGAAAGATTGATATGGGATTCAATTGATGAAAGAAGAAAAAAAGCAAGATAGCGATGAAGTTGATTTAAGTAAAGCTAAAGAAAGTAAGGCACATCGTTTTTCCCTAGTGTGGGTTATCCCTATCATCGCTTTTATCGTTTTTGTGATCCTTTTATGGAATAATTCTTTAAATAAAGGTCCGCAAATTACGATTAAAATGCCTAGTGCAGAGTCTGTAGAAGAAGGAAAAACCTTAGTAAAGCTTCATTCTGTAACTGTAGGAAGAGTAACTGAAATCAAGCTTGATGATGATTATGACAGTGCCGTGTTAACTGTACAGATGGCAAAGGATACAGAAGATCTGCTAAATGAAGATTCTTTGTTTTGGGTGGTAAAGCCGCGTGTGGAAACAACAAGCATTTCAGGTCTTGATACTCTTATTTCCGGTTCTTACATAGAAATGAGACGCGGAAAATCAGATAAAATGTCCGCAACTTTTTCCATGCTTTTAGATCCGCCTACGGATATAAACAACACCAAAGGTATTGAGCTTATCTTATATTCTGACGGCAATAAACGTTTAAATCCCGGAGATTTTGTAACATATCGGGGGTTTAATGTAGGCAATGTTTTATCAAGCTCGCTAGATCTTGACAATAAACGCATCCGCTACGTGATTTTTATTGCAGATCCTTATACAAAGCTTGTAGACAGTAATACTAGGTTTTGGATTTCAAGCGGTATTGATGTTTCTATCGGGACTGAAGGAGTTAATTTTAATACCGAATCTATTAACAATATTTTACGTGGCGGAATTGCATTTGACTCCTTCTCTTCAAAGAAAGGAGAAATGTTAGCTCCTTTGAGTGAACATAACCTGTTTAAAAATCAGAATGAGGCTCGTATTGATTCTGCTTCATCCGGTATTTTATATGCAGTAATGGTGGAAAACGGATTACATAAAATCAAGCAGGGAGCTGATGTTGTTTTTCAAGGTATAAAAGTCGGTGAAGTAATTACCGCTCCATGGCTTGAAAATATTGACACTATTTTTACCGATTACAAGCAAATACCTATATTGATAGCAATTAATGCTTATGACAGCTCGAATCTTAATAAGATAAGGGAGTCTTTAGATAATAAGCTTAAACAGGGTAAATTATGCGCATCTGCAGTAGCATCAAGCTTTATAAGCGGAAATAATCAAATAGAGCTTAGATATTTATCAGATAGTGAAAAAGCTGTTTTTGCCGATAATAAAGTTTATAGAAATGTAAATGTTATTCCTTATCTTAAAGCAGGATCCTTACAAAATGAGATCTCTTCTTTCATAAATCGTTTAGAACAATTTGATGTTGAAGGAATATCGAATAATGTAAAAACAGCTTTGGCTTCTGTAACGGATGCTATGAAAGCCTTTGAAAAAAGCAATCTTGATGTTAATAAATCTGAACTTATTCAAAGGTTAACCGTTGCTTTTACAAATTTTAATGAAACGGTTAAATCTTACGGTCCTGATTCTGATACTTATAAGAAATTAAATGCTACTTTAAAAGATTTGGATAGGATTGTTTCAGAGTTATCTTTAACTGCGACAAAGATTGGAAATAAACCTAATTCTTTAATTTTCGGATCTGATAATAAAGATCCTATTCCGCTTAAAAAGCAATAAGAGTTTTTTATGATTAAATTTTATATAACTTTAATTTGTGCAATTCTAACTTTTGGCTGTACATCTTCAAATGAACAGCGTTATTCTTTAGTTGAGGATTTAAGTATTTCTGCCGTTTCGGAGAATTTGTATAAAGTTAATTTAAATATAAGCGGTGTAAGCGATAGCGGTGGGATCATATTACAGACATCCGAAGTTACAGTTAACGAAGCTTTATCTAATCGCTGGAGTTTTGATTTAGGAGATCAGCTTACCGTTTTATTAAAGGATGCTTTATATAAAAACAAAGTATCAACTGATTATTCTTTTGATGTTTTAGTATATCGTTTTCAAGGATCTTATTTAGGTGAAGCACAAGCTGCGGCACTTTTTGTCGTAAAAAATAAAAATGACAAAATAATTTTAAATAAGGATTTTACGGCGGTAAAAGATTTGACTAAAGACGGATATGCAGAGCTGGTTTTAAAATTAAAAGAAGCTTGGCAGGATATAACTCTTAAGGCAATAGATTCTTTGCCTTAAGAGTGCATATTATTTTCCAATACAAAAAGTACTGAAAATTTTGCCTAAAATATCGTCAGAGGTTACTTTTCCTGTAATGGTGCCGAGGTGATCTTGTGCAATGGCTATTTCTCTTGCACAGAGTACTAAATCACCGAGATCTAACATTTCAATAGATCTATGTAATGCATCTATTGTTTCTTTTATAGCATTTACATGGCGACGGCGGGCTGAAAAAACACCTTCTGCCGGAATTTCACCTAAAGCTTTTTTAAGTTCAGCTCTTAAATTATCAAGTCCTGTAGGGTTTTTGGTCGAGCTGCTGATTTGTTTATATTGAGAAAAGTCAGGGTTGTTAAGAAGCTTAGCGGTTTCCTTATTTTCAGGTAAATCACTTTTTGATTTTATTAAAAGTAAATTAGTATTATCCCCGAAAATTTCTTTAAGGCGCTTTAAAGTATGTTCTGCTTCAGGTGCCGGAGATGAAGCATCAACCATTAAAAGAACCAGATCTGCTTTTTTTAGCATCTCTATTGCTCTTTTTATTCCGATAGCCTCGATTTCATCGCTTGGAGTATCGCGAATACCGGCAGTATCGGTTATTGTTACGGGGATTCCGCCTATTTCGATATTAATCGACAATATGTCGCGGGTAGTTCCGGGAATATTGGTGACGATAGCTCTTTCTTCTCCTGCTAAAGCGTTTAGGAGACTGGATTTACCGGCGTTAGGCGATCCTGCAAGCACTATTCTGGCACCTTCGTTTAATTTGACTCCTTGTTTTGCAGTTGTTAACGATTCATCGGCTATTGCAATCAAATCATGCAAATCATCGGCTGCTTTTCCTGAATCAAAGAAATCCTCATGCTCTTCAGGAAAATCAAGACATCCTTCAAGGCGCATTCTGAAGGTGGTAAGCTTATCGGTAAGAGTATTGAGTTTTGCTGCAAACTCACCTTCAAGAGAAGATAATGCTGCTTTTGCCGCACTTTCTGATCCGGCGGAAATCAGATCTTCAACCGCTTCTGCTGCAGTAAGATCCATTTTTCCGTTTAAAAAAGCACGACGGGTGAATTCACCAGGCTCTGCTTGTCTTACTCCTGCAATTTTCAGCACTGAGCTTAATACTCGCTGCGGTGCGACGTTACCACCGTGTCCTTGTAATTCTACGGTGTCTTCACCGGTATAGGAATTAGGCCCAGGAAAGTAAAGTAAAACACCTTCGTCAACGATGCTTTGTCCGTCGTAAAATTTGCGAAAATAAGCTTTTCTTGCTTCAGGAATAATATGACAGACGTTTTTTGCAACGTCCAAAGCTTTAGAACCTGAGACCCTAATAATGGCAATGCCACCGCGCCCTGGCGCAGTGGCAATTGCAGCAATTGTATCTTCACAAGACATAATTACTTTTTGACTTTTTCAGCCTTTATTTGAAGACCTTTCTTTTCAAGAGATTTGTAAATAATAATCTGCTGGAAAATTGTAAAGCAGTTTGATACCAACCAGTATAAAGTTAAACCGGCCGGGAAAGTACAGAACATGAAAGTAAACACGAAAGGCATAGCCATCATTACTTTACGCTGCATCGGATCAGTTATCGGTGTAGGTGACATCTTCTGAATGAAGTACATAGTTACACCGTAAAGGAGCGGAGTTACAAAGTAAGGATCGTGTACTGACAAGTCGGCAATCCATCCGATAAACGGAGCGTGACGTAATTCAGTTGACTCCATCAATGTCCAGTATAGAGCGATGAAGATAGGCATCTGAATAAGTAACGGGAAGCATCCGCCTAAAGGATTAACTTTTTCCGTCTTGTATAAACGCATTGTTTCCTGACCGAGTTTCTGGCGATCGTCTTTATAACGTTCGCGCAGTTCCTGCATCTTTGGTGTAAGAAGACGCATTTTGGCCATTGAAGTGTATTGCGCTTTGGTTAAAGGGAATAATACTGAACGGACTACTAAAGTCAGAACGATAATTGAGAAACCCCAGTTGCCGATATAGCTGTGGATGAATTCAAGGATCTTGAATAGAGGAATTGAGATGAACCATAACCAGCCGTAATCTACGGTTAAATCAAGGTTCGGAGCAACTAATTCCATATTGTCCTGGTTCTTAGGACCGATCCACATTTTTGATTTGAAGTCATGCTCAGATCCGTTTTGTATAACGGTAGGCTCAGTACGAATACCGATGATAGCATCTCGATCTGCATTGCTTGAGTTTGAGTAAATAACGTTTTCCACGTTTTCATCGGTATCACCTATCCATGAAGCAACGAAATAGTGTTGAATCATGGCAACCCATCCGCCTTTGGTCTGAACATTAAGGTTTTGTTTTTCTTTTGACAGGTCGACTAAATCATCAAATGTTTCTTTTTCGTAGCGGGTTGAATCTGTTGAATATGCTGAACCGCGATATGCTCCGGCAACCATACCGAAAGCTCCGCTGTTTTGCTGCTGCGAAACATCAACTGTCTGTTTTAACTGGCCGTAGAAAGCCATGGAAAGATCTTTGCCGCTGTTGTTTACAACCTTATAAGATACGTCAACAACATAAGAATCACGGTTTAAGGTGTATGTTTTAACGTAAGTTACTCCGTCCTGCTCGAAGGTAAGGTTTACGGAGAGTGTATCTTCCCCGTCAGCTAAAACATATTCATTAGCATCGGTGGTAAAGGTAGGGCGGACCTTTGAATCAGGACCGTCTTTTCCTGTTAAACCGCTTTGAGCCAGATATACGAAATTCGGCTCGCTCATGAGTAAATGGAACGGATCGTCCTTGCCTAATTCTTGCTTAACTTTGCAAAGCTTGGCATCAACGATATCACCGCCTTTAAGATCAACGGTTAATTCAAGAGCATCGCTTTTAATTTTTATTAATTTGCCGGCACCTTCGCTTGCGGCAATGCTGTTATTGAATATTTCAGCCTGCGCTGCTTGTTCGGCAGAGACAGCTGCATGATATTTATCACTTTCCCATGTCCAGAACAGGAAAAGAGAAAAAATTAAAAACAAAATTAGCAGTATGTTTCTTTGTTGTTCCATTTTTTAACCCTTTAGCGGTTATTTTGGGTTTATATTTTTCTTAGGAACCGGATCGATGCCTCCCGGATTTAGCGGATGGCAACGGCAAATCCGTTTGGCTCCTAAATAGGAGCCGCGAATAAGACCCCATTCTTTAATTGCTTCAAGGGTATATTGAGAACAGCTTGGATAAAAGCGGCAATGTTGTCCGAGTAACGGACTGATGAGCTTTTGATAGGTTCTTATCATTAAGATTGCGGATTGTCCAAGCGGCGAGAGACGTGGTTCCATAATCTTTGAAGTGTTGAACTCAGTTCGCTGTTGCTGATATCCCCTATCTTTGGTCTGGCAATAAAAACCAGATCAGCTTTGGGAAGGTTGTCTTGTGAATTCCTGAAAGTCTCTCTAACAATGCGTTTTATGCGATTACGCCAAACGGCACGTTTTAAGACTTTCTTTGATATTACCAGTCCGAGCCTGGGCTTGTCGAGATTGTTGTTTTTAGCAAGAACAAGCATTCCCTGAGCACTGGCGCGGACAGGGTTTTTAAATACCTGATCAAAATCCCGAGAATTTAATAATCTTAATTCTCGAGGAAAGGTATTATTAGTCATTAACGGTTGTCAAACGCTTACGACCCTTGGCACGACGACGAGCCAGGACTTTGCGGCCGTCAGCAGTACGCATACGTACGCGGAAACCGTGGGTGCGCTTGCGTTTTAAAACGTTAGGCTGGAAAGTACGTTTCATTTAAAAATACTCCAAGAGACGGTTTTAACGTCTTTTTACTAAGGTTAATGCGATCAATACTTCAGATCGCTTTTGAACACGACATTTTACTCTTATATTAGAGTTTAGGTCAACACCCAAACTATGATATGATCTCATAACTGTATTTCACATTCTTTTACGGTTATAAATTCATGAATTATATGCAAGTTTGGCTGGACTCTGTCGCTGCAGTCGTCAGGTCTATGGATAATGAAAAAGACAAAGCCATCGTGCAGCTGTTTGCCACTCAGGTGCAAATGGATGTCCAAGACAATAAAATCCGTTTTTTATGCAATTCACCGGTGGTTTATAGCTTATTTTTAAAATTCAGTACGACTTTTTATGATGCCGCAAAGTCTTTACTCGGAAGGGAAGATTTAGGTTTGTCCGTGGAAGTCGGCGCATCGGTTTCTCCTTCGTTTTCACAGCCGGTTTCACAAAATGTTTCTCAGACGTCAGCCGTTCATAACGATGGTGTTTCAAGTCAAAATTCTGCTTATGATTTTAAGTTAAATCGTGAAACTGCAGTTCCCCAGGTTCAGGCGCAAAGCACTTACGGAACAAAGAATTTTCATAATAAAAACACGCGCAGCGGTAACATCAATCCGAATAAAACTTTTGAAAATTATGTTACCGATCCTGAAAATAAACTTTTGTATGCAACGGCCGTAGCCGTTGCTGCAAATCCCGGAACCTCGAATTACAATCCTTTTTATATTTACGGAGCTTCAGGGCTTGGTAAAACACATTTGCTTTTTGCTATAGCCAATCGTATCCGAGAAACTCATCCGGAGGTTTCTCTTATATATACCCGTGCCGAAGAATTTATTCGTCATTACGTTGAATCAATGGCACGTATTAAAAAGAATCCGTATGATGATGAAAGAATGCATTTTCAGGATTTATACACATCTTACGATGTGTTTATCGTGGATGATATTCAAAACTTCATAAAGGCTGATAAAACCCGTGATACTTTCTTTGATATCATCGCGGATTTTATTGATCAGCCCAATCGCCAGCTGATTTTGGCATCCGATGTTCCGCCGGGAAATCTGAAAAATTTCAATCCGCGTCTTACTTCCCGTTTCGGCTCAGGTGTTTGTTGCGAGGTTGTTCCCCCAAGTCCTGAAACCAGAGCCGCAATTACGCTTAAAAAGTGTAAAGAACTCAATGCTGATTTGCCTGATGATATTATTCAATATATTGCTCTTCATATTCGCTCGAATGTTCGAGAAATTGAAGGTGCGATAAAAACTCTTAATACGCATAAACAGGCTTTCGGAACTATTACGACCGAAGATGCGGTTAAGATTTTAGGCAACCTTGTAAATGCCTCTAATCAGATCTGTACCATTGATATGATTAAGGAAAGAGTTTCAAAAGAATTCGGTGTTCCTGTTCCATCAATGGAGTCGGCTGAGAAAAAGAAAATGGTGTCAATTGCCAGAGCTACTGCCATGTGCTTAGGGCGTGACTTAATTCCGGCTTTGTCTCTATCTGATATCGGCAGAAATTTTAATAAAGATCATTCTTCTGTTCATGAAGCTATTAAACGTACCAGGACACGTATAGAAGAAGATCCTGAGTATGCTTCACGTTATCGCCATTTATTATTGTCATTAAAGAAAGAATAAACAAACTTAAGAAGTCAGGATTATATTTATGAAGTTTACATTGCCTTTAGTTTCTTTTATAAAACATCTGTCGCAGGTTTCCGGCGTCGCCGGGGCTCCTGGCGGAAAAGACGACATTACTCAGAATGTTTTAATCAGTATTAAAAATAATGAGCTTACTTTTAAATGTACTGTTTACAGCATTGAAATGTCTGTGGTCATTCCGGGGGTTGCTGATGTCGAATCTGAAGGTGCCACAACTGTAAACGCGGCAAAGTTAAGAGATTCTTGTAAAAATCTTGATCAATCTGCTTTAGTAACTTTTGATTATGATGAGAGTAACGAAGTTTTGTTAGTTAGTTCCGGTACTGCGCAGTTCCAAATTCGTACTCGTAACGTGCTTGAATTTCCTACTTTTGAACATGAAGATGTTGAGCAGAGAATTGTTTTAAAGCAAAACCAGTTAAAAGCAATCATTGATAAGTCTATTTTCTGCATTTCAAACGAGGATTTTCGTGAGTATTTAAAAGGCATGCGATTTGAGGTTGACGGAGAAAATGTGTCGGTGTTTACCTCAGACGGTCATCGTATGGCAGTTATTGAGACTACGTTGGATGTGCCGCTTGCTCAGCCTTTAGGCTCAAATCTTACTCGTCGTTGTGCAGCAGAACTTACCAAGATTTTAAAGGACAGTGATGAGCCTGTTGAACTTGCTTTTACCAAGAATTCAATATCGACTTCTTGTAACGGATATACTTTAACGTCAAAGCTTTTGATTTGCGGATATCCTAATGTTCGTGCGGTTATTCCTAAGAGCATAGATGTTTCGGTTGAAGTTCCCAGAGCTGAGCTTAAAAATGCTATTTCACGTGTTAACGTTTTGTCATCTAAACGCGTTAATGCTGTTAATTTAGTATTTGCTGATGACAGACTGAATTTAAAAACAGAAAATTCAGAGCACGAAGTTGCAACTGAGTCTTTAAATATAAGCTACAACTTACATCCTATTGATATGTCTTTAAACGCAGGTTATGTCATGGAAGTTTTAAATGCTATTTCCACTGAGAATGTGCGTTTTTGTTTTGCAAATCCGATAGTAAGTACGCTCATTGAGCCTTGTTCGAATGATTATGAGTATGGTGTGCGTACCCGTTATATTATTTCTCGTGTCGTAGTTTGATTTAACTTAGCGCCTTTTACGGTGCTAATTAAATATGTTTTTATCAAGACTTGTCATAAGCGATTTTCGCAACCTGGAGATGTTGGATTTTAAGCCCGCTCCGGGTTTTAACGTTATATATGGGCCTAACGGGAGCGGAAAGTCTTCGGTTCTTGAAGCTGTCTCATACCTTGCTTTAGGACGGTCTTTTCGCGGATATAATTATCAATATTTGATAAAAAACGGTAGAAAGTCTTTTTCTGTCTTTGCATCTGTTAATGAAAATCATGCAGCTCTTACTGATAATATAGGTATAGCAAAAGGCAGAGGCGAGGATCTTCAGATTAAAATCAACGGGTCTAAAGTTCAAAGACTTATTGATTTGGTGGATAAGATTTGTGTTCAGATAATCCATCCTCAGGGAATTGAGCTCGTAACGCAAGGTCCTGAGTTAAGACGCAATTTTATAGATTGGGGAGTCTATTATTCAGAACCTAAGTTTAAAGATTTGTGGTTTAATTATAAAAGAGTAATAAAACAGCGTAATATCTTGCTAAAAAGCAAAGCTTCAGATTTTGAGATAAGTGTGTGGGACGATCTTCTCTCTTCTTTATCTGAAAAAATTGATGAGTTTCGCTGTTCTTATCTTGAAAAGTTAAATGTTTTTTTAAGCGCTCAATGTGAACAGTTTTTACCTAAGTTTTCTTTAAAATTTGAATTGCATTCAGGATGGAATAAAGACTTTAAACTCAGGGATTTGCTGGCGCAAAACCTTGAAAAAGACAGGGTTTTAGGATATACTTTTTACGGTTGTCATAGGGCTGATTTGAAGATTAAATCCGACTCAGTTTCAGCAGGTGCAACCCTGTCGCGAGGTCAATTAAAGTTATTGGTTTGCGCAATGAGACTTGCACAAGGTCTCTTATTGAAACATGAAACCGGCAGAAGTTGTATCTATCTTATTGATGATCTTAATTCCGAATTAGATAGCAATTCTCAAAAGATTCTGCTTGAGAATCTCAAGCAGTGTTCATGTCAGGTTTTTATCACTAATATTTCACGTGAGATGATGCTTAATAACGATGTAGATATATGCTACGTCGGACTTAATAACGGATTTTTAGAAAACTCTTAAAGAGGTAAAAATGTCTGCAGAAAACAATTACGGAGCTTCAGGTATTAAAGTTTTGCATGGCCTTGAAGCGGTTCGTAAGCGCCCTGGTATGTATATCGGTGATACCGATGACGGATCAGGCTTGCATCATATGGTTTTTGAAGTAGTTGATAACTCGATTGATGAAGCGTTAGCCGGTTTTTGTACAGATATTGAAGTAACTATTTGTGCCGACGGATCTGTAAAAGTCAAGGATAACGGTCGCGGAATTCCTGTAGACGAGCACCCTGAAGAGCATCGTTCGGCAGCAGAAGTAGTTATGACTGTTTTGCATGCAGGCGGTAAATTTGATTCTAATTCCTATAAGGTTTCAGGCGGTTTGCACGGTGTCGGTGTTTCTGTAGTGAATGCTCTGTCCGATAAGTTGGTGCTTACTATTTGGCGTCAGGGACATGTTTGGCAGCAGACTTACTTAAACGGCGGTAACCCGGAGGCTCCGTTAAAGCAAATCGGTGATTCTGATGCTACAGGTACCGAGGTCCGTTTTTGGCCTTCTCCTTCGATTTTTTCTAATACCACGTTTGATTATAATGTGTTGGCCAAACGTTTAAGAGAATTGTCTTTTTTAAACTCCGGCATCAAGATTATTTTGACTGATGAGCGCGAAGCGGGTAAATCGCATACTTTCCATCATAATGGTGGTATCGAAGAATTTGTTCGTTATTTAAATCGCGGTAAAAATCCTTTAAACAATAAGATTTTCCATTGCACCAAGATGTGTGAAGATCACATTATGGTAGAGATATCAATGCAATGGACTGATGCTTATAATGAGAGCGTTTTCTGCTTTACCAATAATGTTCCGCAAAAAGACGGCGGTACTCATTTATCTGGATTTAAGAGTGCCGTAACCAGAATTTTCAATAGCTTCCTCGAGTCTCACGGTTACTCTAAGAAACATAAGGTATCAACCTCTGGTGACGATGCCCGCGAAGGTTTGACCGCTGTTATTTCGGTTAAAATGCCCGATCCTAAGTTTTCGTCACAAACTAAGGATAAACTTGTTTCTTCTGAAGCCGGCAACGCAGTAAGCGGATGTGTTTCTGAAAAATTAAAAGACTTTTTGGAAGAGAATCCTGCCGAAGCTGATAATATCTGCATGAAGATTATAGAGAGTGCTCGTGTGCGTGAGGCTATGCGCAAAGCACGTGATTTATCACGTAAAAACGGGAAACTCGACATTAATTCTTTGCCTGATAAATTAGCAGCCTGCCGTGAAAAAGATCCTGCTTTATGCGAGCTTTTTATCGTTGAGGGTGATTCTGCCGGCGGATCGGCAAAAGGCGGACGAGATTCTAAATTCCAAGCTATCTTGCCTTTGCGCGGTAAGATCCTTAATGTAGAGAAAGCTCGTTTTGATCGTATGATTCAGTCTCAGCAGGTCGGTACTTTGATTACTGCTCTGGGATGCGGTGTAGGCAAGGATGAATACGATCCAGATAAATTCCGTTATCACAATGTCATTATTATGACTGATGCTGATGTTGACGGTGCGCATATCCGTATTTTGCTTTTAACCTTTTTCTACCGTCAGATGCCTGAGATCATCGAGCGCGGATACGTGTATATCGCACAACCTCCTCTTTATCGTTATCAGAAGGGTAAACAGGTTGTTTATGTGCAAAGTGATAAAGAAGCTTTACAGTATCGTACAACTTTAGCTTTGGACAACGCGGCAATTTATGTCAACAAAGCTGCTGCGCCTATAACCGGTCTACCTCTTGAATCATTGTTTAATGATTACAATAAGGTAATGACTTCATTACCTAAAATGTCGCTTAAGATCCATAAGGATATTCTTATTAATTTAATGTATTATCCATTATTCACCGCCGACATGTTTAATGATGAGGGCAAGGTAAAAGCTTGGGCAGACGGTTTTGTTAAGCAATTGCCGTCACAGCCTACAGAAGGCGTGTTTTACCGTTCTGAAGTTAAATATGATGCTGTTGAGTCTGCTTATTACCCTTCAATTGTTCATCATATTCACGGTATTGACTATAGATATAATTTAAATCGCAATTTCTTTGAATCTTCTGATTATTCTTTGCTTAAGTCTTTAAATGCTAAAGTATTAGATTTAATCGAAGCTGACGGTTATGTTGTATCCGGATCTAAACAAATTCCTGTGAAGAATTTCCATGAAGCCTATGAAGTTTTAATGAAGGAAGGTTTTTCAGGAGTTAAGATTCAGCGTTATAAGGGATTAGGAGAGATGAGTGCCGAGCAATTGTCCGACACAACTATGAATCCCGATACCCGTACATTGCTTAAAGTAAGCATTGAAGATGCGATTGAGGCTGATCGTCTATTAACCGAGCTTATGGGCGAAGAAGTTGAATCCCGTCGTGTTTTTATTTCCGAAAATGCCGATAAGGCTACTTTAGATATTTAAATCCTGTCCTAAAGATAGCTCAGATTGACACTGAGCTATCAATTCTTTTTGACTTAATCTGTCGTATATATTGTCACTTCGTCTATTTCTCTATTAGCGCTTACTATAATATCTTTACCTTTGTGATGGTATATGTATGCATTTGCCGGGCCGCAATGTTTATCTATAATTTCACAGGTATAGTTTTTGTCTTCGTTAAACATTAACTTAAATAACTCTTGTTCTCCTTCTCTGTACCCTATAACAACGCATGGACGATTATCAATTTTATCTGCCCATATAGCGTGTAAAAACGGCATGTTTTGGAGATGTTCATATTTAAGTCTGTAGACACCGTTATTATCCAGTTCATATACTTTCAGTTTATTGCCGTGGAACGGAGATAAGGTAATCAGTTCGTATTTTCCGTCATTATTTAAATCGCATAATGCAGCATCGCTTGTCGGCTCTGCTATTAATTGTTTTATGTTCCACGGACCACCATTTTCTTTGGGAGGTTCAACTTTGAAAACACCTTCATCGCTGCAAGTTATTACAAAGTCACCGTCTGCTTCATGCATTATGTAAAAACCGTGGTTTCTATAAAGTTCGTCTTTAATTACGTCAAAGCGGAAAGGTTCTTTTAAGTTTTGTATTTCTTTAGGAAGAGGTGCTGCGTAAATTTTTCCACCGGTTGAAAAATCACCCATGAAAGTGTGTGATGATTTGATTGTGCATGCAACTAAATAATTTTCATGCGGTGTTTTTAAGATACCAAAACGATGAACAAATGGTAAATGGCAAAGTTTTTTGGTTTGCCATTTAAACAGTTCAGTCGGGTAGACTATGTCTATTTCACTGTATATTGAGTCGTCAGGAGAATAAAATTTTTGTGTAGCTAAAAAGATTCCATTGCTATCAGGAATTTGTGCCATGGACATTGTGCCGCCCGGACCATCCCAAATGTTAGCAATAATATTACCGTCAAGATCAAACAATAAGCACGGGTCGTTTTTTTCAGATGCTACTAGAAAATAGTCTTCATTCATGTAGTGTAGGGGAGCTATTGAATAACACTTATTTAATTGTGCTAAAACTTTTTTATGCATCATTCTTCTCCTTATTTCGTTTTCTATATTTATATTTTAATTTTTAATTTTAACAATACAAAATTGTTCCACGTGGAACATTACATTTAATTTATACTTTATCCTGATGTTGATATGTAATGTGTTATGTTAGCCTCATCTTTGTTAATACTTTCTTGATAATCTGTTTGGGGAAGATTATTTAGGAATCCATTATGAGTATTTGCAGTGCAGACGTAAAGCATCTGTTAGTCGCTTTATTATTTATAGTTTTTACAACATATAATTCTTATGCGGCAGGAACATTTGAAGATCAGGTATATAAAGAATTTAAGAGCAGCATCAATTCAGATGAAGTATATGATGGAGCATTAAATAGTTTTCATTTTAAAAGTGAAGTAAAGCGACAACTCTTAAAAGAACACCTAAAATTGTTATTTAGTAATGATGCATTGGTTGATGAATTTTGGCTTGAATTAAAGTCCCTTTTAGGAAGACCTATTACAAATAATCCTAATGACATAAATCTAATAGTAAAAAATTCAGCTCTAGTAGCTATGTCATATGTCGAAAATCTATCTACTAAAGGAATGCTTAGATTATCTGCAAATGAAAGAAAAGAATATTTTATGCAGACTTACGAAATTACAAATTTTATGGATGACAGGACCTGCGCTGCTTTTCAATTTGGAAATGATTTTATTGATCCTCTTAAGATCAGAGAAGTTTTAATTGATTACTACAATTCATTATCAGATGCAGAAGTACGTCATAAATTAGCCTTAGTCAGAAAAGCAGTATTTGCGGAACTTGATAAATATCCTATGCCGAAAATTATTACTTCAAATGATTTATATTTGGCCGATCAAGCAATGTCCTCGGCATTAGAAAATTGGGCTGCTACTGCATCTAAAGAAGAGATACAAAATTTTGTTTTAGTGCTGAGTAATCCCTCAGCCTATTCTTATCGCGATCAATGTCATGCAGCAAAAACATTTTTAGAAATTGTTATCGGTATGGATGGAGCTTATGCTGACATTAATCGTATTCAAATTCTGCAGAGCATAATTAGATGATTATGTTCCACGTGGAACATTTTACAATTGTTTTTATTTAAATAACTTTCTCATCAGTGATTTTTACTGTTGTTAATTTATGTATCAATACGAATAAATGACTTTATTGAAAGAGTTTTAAATGTAATTTATAAATTTTGAATTGTTCCACGTGGAACAAAAAAGCCAGCACGCGGCTGGCTTAATTAATCAAATAAACTTAATAAAGAACTGAAATATCAGCAGTCTTGGAGAAGACAGCATTAAGCTTTTGCAAAATCGCAATTCGATTAGCTTTTACCTGAGGATCTTCAACATTTACCATAACATGTTCGAAGAAACCGTCAACATCTTCTTTGAGCTCTGCAAGCGTAGTCAGTGCTCTTTCATAATCACCGTGATTATAAAGTTCATCAATAACCGGCAATAAATGATTTAAGTGATCAACGAGTTTAATCTCGGCATCCTCTTTAAGAAGATTGGTCATTATCTCGCCATCGTGTTTTTCGTTCTTAGAAAGAATATTTGCGACACGCTTGTAAGCAGAAGCAAGGTCAGTAGCTTCAGGAAGTTCTTTAAACTTTACTACTGCTTTAATGCGTTTATCAAAATCAAGAAGATTTGTAGGATGTGTTGAAAGCACCGCTGCAAAAATTTCTCCGCCGATATTTTGATCTTGATAATACGCTTTCAAACGACCGAAGATATAGTCTGCTACATTCTTTCCGGTGTTATCGGCTTTGAATTTATCTTTTAATAATTCACAACCTTGATTGATGACATCAACTAAATCAAAATCAAGTTTGTTTTCGATAACAATACGGATAAGACCAATTGCAGCTCTTCTTAAACCGTACGGATCTTTATCTCCCTTAGGAAGTAAGTTGATACCGAAAATACCGATTAAAGTAGTGAGCTTTTCTGCCAGGCTTACAGCTATTTGAACCGGCTTTGTAGGAATTTTATCTCCGGCAAAACGCGGTAAATATTGTTCAAAAATAGCTTCAGCGACATTTTGATCTTCACCGTCAAGCTCTGCGTAATGCATACCCATAATACCTTGGGTGTCGGTGAATTCGGTTACCAGTGTGGTAGCTAAATCGCATTTAGCCAAGTGGGCAGCTCTTTCACAAAGCTGCGGATCGGCATTAATGAGAGAAGCTATATAAGCTGCCAGTTTTCCTACTATCTCTGAACGATACGCAATAGTACCGATGTCTTTTTGATAGACGATGGTCTCAAGGCGTGGGAAGAATGATTCTAAAGATTGTTTACGATCAGTGTTGAAGAAAAATTCAGCATCTGATAAGCGCGGTCTTACTACACGCTCATTTCCTGAAATTAATGCAGTTGTGTCAGAAGGATTAATGTTGCTGACAAAAGCAAATTTAGGCAAAAGTTTTCCCTGACCATCATAAATCGGGAAATACTTCTGATCTCCTTTCATGGTGTAAACGAGAGCTTCAGACGGTACTTTTAAGAAGCGATCTTCAAAAGATGCCAGGAAAACGTGAGGGTTTTCTACCAGAGAGGTTACTTCTTCAAGCAATGCATCATCTAAATCAGCTACCCCGTTTATGGAAGAAGCCAACTTTTCAACTTGAGATCTAATTGAAGCTTTACGCTCATCGTAGTTGGCGATAACTGCACCTTCATCTTTTAATTGAGATAAATAAGAATCGGCGCTATCGACGGTTAAGGTCTGCTGTCCCATAAAACGGTGACCTTTAATTGTCTTTGATGAGCTGACCCCTAAAATATTACCTTCGATAAGTTTGTTGCCAAAAAGCATGCACAAGGTATGTACCGGACGGACAAATTCTTCTTTTTTATCACCCCAGTGCATTAATTTAGGAATAGGCAGTGCACTTAATGCTTCTTTAAACATCTGCGGAATTAAAGTCGCGGTATCAGATCCGTGTTTTACGGATTTAATATAAAGCCACTCTCCCTTGTCGGTCTTAAGACGATCAGCTTGATCAACGGTAATACCGTTGGCAGTAGCCCAACCTATAGCAGCTTTAGTAGGATTTCCGTTTGCATCAAAAGCGGCTTTGACTGCAGGTCCTTTAATTTCAATTTCACGGTCGGCTTGTTTGGTCTCAAGATCTTTTATGATTAAAGCTAAACGGCGCGGAGTTGCGTACCATTGTGCTGATGAGAATTTAAGACCGGCTTGATTTAGGTGTTTTACAAAATCGTCATGTAAAGCTTGAGCAAGTTTACGTAATGCTTTAGGCGGTAATTCTTCAGTGCCAAGCTCTAATAAAAGATTTTCAGTGGTCATGATTAATTCCTATTTTGCAGCGTCGTTATTTTTGCACATCGGGAAACCGAGAGCTTCACGAGATTTGTAATAAGCTTCAGCTACAGCTTTGGATAAGGTTCTGATCCTTAAAATATAACGCTGTCTTTCAGTTACTGAAATGGCATGACGTGCATCTAGAAGGTTGAAGCAATGTGCAGCTTTTAAAATACGCTCGTAAGCCGGTAAAGGAAGCGGCTTTTCAAGATTAAGTAATGCGCTGCTTTCTTTTTCCATCTTGTCAAACATGTTAAACAGGAATTCAGTATCGGCATATTCAAAGTTGTATGCAGATTGCTCAACTTCATTTTGATGGTAAATATCCCCATAGGTTACAACACCGGTTTTGGTGTGTGCCCATACTAGGTCGTAGATGGAGTTTTTACCTTGGATATACATGGCAAGACGCTCAAGACCGTAAGTAAGCTCGCCGGTTACCGGATAGCACTCTAATCCGCCTACCTGTTGGAAGTAAGTGAACTGTGACACTTCCATGCCGTTAAGCCAAACTTCCCAGCCAAGGCCCCATGCTCCTAAAGTCGGGTTTTCCCAGTTGTCCTCAACAAAGCGAATATCATTTACCGTAGGATCAAAGCCGAGCTCTTTAAGCGATCCCAGATATAGATCCTGAATATTGTCAGGAGACGGTTTTAAAATAACTTGGAACTGATAATAGTGTTGTAAGCGATTAGGGTTTTCACCGTAGCGGCCGTCAGTAGGACGGCGAGACGGCTGAACGTATGCGCAGCAAATCGGCTCAGGTCCTAAAGAACGTAAAAAAGTCATCGGATGGGAAGTACCTGCGCCGACTTCCATATCAAACGGCTGTGCAATCATGCAGCCTTGGCGCATCCAGTAATCCTGCAAAGTGAAAATCAAACCTTGGAAAGTTTGAAGGTCGTATTTATTTGGCATTTTATTTTATCCGTGGTACGACGTTGATGTTTTTCCGGATTTTCCGGTTTTATAAGTAAGAAAGTAATGAGAAAAGTCTCTGCAAAAATAAACGGAATCAAAATATATAGCTTTGACTCCATGTACAAGAGCTTTTCCTTAAACGAATAAGTCTAGCACTTTATAAGCCTGATATCTACGGCAAAAGCATAAGAGAGAACTATCGCGGAACATGCGACTTTACATGCCTATTCTTTCTTTTTAATGATAAAGCGATGGGGATGTTGGTCATCAGGCAAAGAGACAAGCTTATGTCCCATAAAATTGCAAAAAGCAGGAACATCGCGCAGTGAGACAGGATCGTCCGACAGTAAAGTTATTTCTTGACCGGGCTCTGCTTTTCTTACCAGATTACGCAGCAGGGTCAGCGGTTCGGGACATGAAAGACCGCGGCAATCTAAAGTTTTATTTTCATTTTTAGACATAAAAATCGTATTTATTAAGGAAAAATTTTAAAGAGATCTTGAATTAAACAAGTCTCTTGATATAATTACCACACTTTTGCTGGCTTAGCTCAGTTGGTAGAGCGCCTGTTTTGTAAACAGGGGGTCGCGGGTTCGAGACCTGCAGCCAGCACCACCTTCCTGGTTTTTCTCCTCTTAATAAAAATTATCATTTTTGAAACAAAGAGAAAAAGCGTGTATATGACTGTATTGCGCAAGCGTTGATCTGTCAAGTTTTCATTAATATTAGATTGTTTAATATAAAGATATTTTTTGATACAAAACGGTTAAAATTGATCTGAAAAGGTATAAAAATATTACTTTATATTTTATAAAACTGATATTTAAGCGCTTTTTAGTGATATGATTGAAAGTGGAATTCTATCTCTAATCAAGGTTCATTCTTGGTTTAGATATTTTTCTTGCGAGATTTTTAGATAAAAGCGGAAGTTAAAAATGAAAGCTAAAATTTTATCATTATCAGTTATTGCAGCATTAGGTTTTGCCGTTGCTGCACAAGCTGCAGTCCCTGAAACTGCATACGTCGGTGTTCGCGGCGGTTGGGCACATATGGATAACGTTGACTGGGCATCTGCTGATGACAAAGATGCTGTAGGCTACGGTATTTATGCCGGTTATAACCTAACCTCTTGGGCCGCAATTGAAGCAGGTTACAACTACTTTGACGGTTTCTCTGCTAAAGATGTTGAAGGATCTCATGATTTTGATGTTCACGGTCCTGAGGCTGCATTGCGCTTAGCCTTCCCGTTAGGCCCGGACGGTTCTGATATCTATGTTCGCGGTGGTGCTTTCTGGGCAACTACTAAGGTTGAACATGGTATATCCAACCATGAGATTGCTCCGTTCGTCGGTGCCGGTGTTCAGTATGCTGTCACCAAGAATTTTGGTGTTCGCGTAGGCTATGATTACTACTTTGATGTAATTGATGACAAAGACGCTCCTGAAACTGATATCGGCCTGCTCTATGCCGGTTTGCAGTTCACCTTCGGCGGTTCAGAGCCTGCACCGGCTCCTGCTCATGCTCCGCAGACCGTTACCGAGAACTTCACTTTAGATGCCTCTACCCTCTTCCCGTTTGACGGCTCTTCACTTTGTGAAGAAGGTGTAAAGGCTGTAAACGATGTTGTTGATTCAGTTAACGCTAAGAACATCCAGAATGCTGCTTATGATGTCAAGGGCTATACAGATCGTATCGGTTCTGAGGCTTACAACCAGACCTTGTCAGAGAAGCGCGCTCAGGCCGTTGCTGACCAGCTCCAGGCTGCAGGTGTTGCTCCTGAACAGCTTACCGTTACCGGCATGGGCGAAGCCGATCCTGTTTCAACCGGTTGTGAAGGCTTACGCGGCAACAAACTCGTTGACTGCTTAGCTCCGGATCGCCGTGTTGAGCTCTCAGTTACAGGTGAAGTTACTGAAGCTGAATAATTTATTTAACTAAGATTTTCTAGTTAAATTAAAAGAAACCCCGAGATGAAAATTTCGGGGTTTCGTTGTAATGAGCTTTAGTAAATTTTATTGATTGATTTGTTCGGCGTTGCTTATTACTTCCTGATAATACCTAATCGCTGATTCATCAGGATTTTTAAGTGCTTGCTCGAAAATATACTTTATCTGCTCCAGTACCGTAGCCCTTACGATAAACACGAGCTTGCTGTCATGATCATCATCAGGCCAGCTGTCAAGCTCGGTTAACGGATACAGATTTCCCTGGACTCCGTGAATGACTACCGGTTTTTCCTGATCTTTAATATTGACGATGCCCTTGATGCGCAGGATCGAATCACCGTATTGCTCCTGAACTAGAGAAATTGCAGATAACAAAACCAAAGGATCTAAAGGATCCGATACTGAAACGCAGAAGCTTTCGATATTGGAGTGGGCAATGATTCTTGGTTTGGCAACACCGATAGTATTGGAAACTGATGCCGGTTTAAACGGTGAGGCAACAGTTTTGTCTTTAATGTTAAGCCAAGCTGCAACTTTATCCGGATTTTGGTGATCGGAATTTTTATATGGTCCTATTTCCTCAATGATTTTAGGGGTGATATTGCCTTTTAACATCGGATAGATACGAGCTGACGGATTGATTTTTGATGCAACTTCAGTAATTGCGTCAATTTCGTCAGAATCGATTAAATCGGTTTTGCTTATAAGAATGATATCGGCAAGAGCGATTTGTTTTACGGCTTCATATTGGTTTTTAAGTTGCTCTCTGACAAATTGTCCGTCAAGAACGGTTACCGTACCGTCATAACGATAATAAGTCATAACAAACTCATCACCGGCAAGAGTTGAAATTACGCCTGAAGGATCGGCAAGACCGGTAGTTTCGATTAAAACACGCTTAAAGTTCGGAATAAGTCCTTTTTTGGCACGAATAAAGTTGGTGGTTAACGAGTCGATAAGCTCGCCCTGCAAAGAACAGCAGATGCAGCCCGATCCAAGTAATACGACAGTATCATCAACCGCTTGGACTAATTCATGATCAAGTCCCACGTCACCGAATTCATTGATTAATACCAAGGTATCTTTAAACTCTTCGGTATTTACCCATTTATTAAGCAACGTGGTCTTTCCCGAGCCCAAAAAGCCGGTAATGATATTTACGGGGATTTGAAAATCCTCTTCTTCAATAACTTCTGTCACTTTATTTCACCGTTTAATAAAAAATGAAAAGCATATGTTAACGCTAAATTGCGGTATTCGTCAGATTCATTTAGCAGATCATGATAAGCGCCTGACAAATTGAAGTATTTTGGTCTGCTAAGATCGTTTAAATGCTTTCTCATAAAATTTATTGTGTGAGGAGTTGATACGACATGATCTTCTCCTGCCGTTACGGTCAGCATCGGGATGGTGAAATCAACGTTGCTGTTCATGATTTCAAGCTGCTTTTTTAAGGCTTCTTTAACAAAAGCAAAAGAGGGGCCTCCCAAAGCTAAATCAGGATGTAATCCGTAATAGTCATGATAAGTCTCATAGCGATCAAAACAGTGGCTGTGGATATTCTTTTTAAACTCAATCCTTTTGTACTCAGCTCCGTGCGGAGTATACAAATATTTTAGCAGCGGTATATTGCCTACCGTGTTGACCAATAGTTTTAATACGGGCTCAGGCAGTTTAAAGGCAGGCCATAAATATGGAGCCAGAAGAGCGACGCGCTGCGGTTTGTTTTTTTCATGAAGCAAAAAATCCAAGGAGATGAGCCCGCCCATAGAAAAGGCCATTAACAGATACGGACTTTTGACATTAAGAGCATCAAGTGCAAAAGCAAGATCTTTTCTATAAACATTGAAATCATCAATATGACATTTAAAACTGCCTTTGATGACTTTAGAAGACATGCCTTGGCCCCGAACAAAAATTACAAAAACCTGCAGATTCTGCTGACGTAATGAATATAAAAGTTCAGCGTATTTATGTTCGCATTCAGCTCTACCCGGGACGATTACTAAAGTATGTTTGGGGGTTGCGCTTGTAAGTTCAATCGCACTTAATGTGACTTCATCGGAAACTTTTATAGAGTGCTTAATGATTTTGTGCTTATAAAAATCCTCTATATGCGCAAGTTGGCGCATATAGTCAGATACAGTGGTGAGAAAAGGAAGATCATTCATAATAAGTCCTGCAAACTAGTACACATTCTAGTTTAGCACGGCTAACTACACTGTCTGTGACGCTAATAAAAATTAGCGCTTTCTAAAGATTTTAATTACATTAGGGATGGTTTTTATACGGCGGATAATGCCGGCAAGGTGCAGTCGATCGCGTACGGTAACCGTAAGATTAATGATATACACTTTGCCTTCTTTGATTTCCGAATTAATGGAATCAATTTGCGATCCGGCTATATCAACGGCGTTGGAGATTTCGGACAAAATACCTTGACGGTTTTCCAGTTCAATTCTAAGGCCGGTTTGAAAATCCATGCTGGCTGCAACTTCTCTGTCCCAGCTGACATCAAGGAATTTATTCGGATCTTTTGCCATATCACGAATATTAGAGCAGTTGAAATTATGGATAACAAGGCCTTTTCCGGGAGAAATATGCGCAATAATATGATCGCCGGGGATCGGCATGCAGCATTGAGCAAAAGAATAAGGCAAACCTCCGGTTCCGGTAATCGGCAGGGTCTTTTCATCGGCAATCTTTTTGCCGATTTCTTTAGATAGGCGTTTGGCAACAATTACGGTAAGGATGTTGCCGAGGGCGATATCAATTAAAAGAGCATTAAGATCAGGCTCTTTAAACTCTTTAAGGACTGCGCTTAAGTGCTCAGGCTTGATTTCATCAAGATGTACGCCTTTTAATGAAGTTTGCAGCAGACGACGACCGATAAGCACGCATTCCTGGGCTTTTAAGCTCTTTAGATACTGTCTTATCTTGGAACGGGCCCGAGGAGTAACTACTGATGATAGCCAGATGGCATTAGGCTGAGCGCTTGGAGAAGTGATGATTTCGACTGTTTGTCCTGATTCAAGGGCATGACTTAAAGGGAACATGCGGTGATTGACGCGAGCACCGATACAGTGTTGCCCTATGTCGGTGTGGACGGCAAAAGCAAAATCCACCGGTGTTGCTCCTGACGGCAAATCATAAATCTTACCTTCAGGCGAGAATACGAAAATTGTATCAGGATAGAGATCGTTCTTAACGCCTTCGATGAACTCACGAGAACTGGCTGAGCTCTGCTGTAAATCCAGAATATTGTTGATCCAGCGCTGTGCGTTCTTTTGAGCTGTTGTAGAAGTAGGCTCTGATCCTTTCTCTTTATAAGACCAGTGGGCTGCAACGCCGCGGGCTGACATCTGATCCATAAACTCGGTACGGATCTGAATTTCAATAGGGACTCCGTGCGGTCCTATAAGTGAAGTATGCAGTGACTGATAACCGTTAATCTTAGGAATGGCAATATAATCTTTAAATCCGTCAGGGCGCGGTTTAAAGAGATTATGCATTTGACCTAACACGCGATAGCATGTATCGACGTCATTAACGATGATTCTAAAGCCGTAAACATCCATGATTTCACGGAACTGCAGCTCTTTGTGCACCATTTTCTGGTAAATGGAGTAAACGCGCTTTTCGCGGCCCAAAACACGAGCTTCGATCCCTACTTCATTTAAGCGTCCGCGAATATTTTCAAGGATGTTGTTTACTATTTCTTTACGGTTTTTACGTGCCTTTATAACAGCTGATTTCAGTACGCGATAACGCATCGGATGCATTGCCGCCATTCCGAGTTCTTCAAGTTCGGATTTTATCTCTGAAATACCGAGACGGTTGGCTATAGGTACGAAAACGTCAAGGGTTTCTTTGGCAATACGGATGCGTTTGTCAGGACGCAGTGATCCGATGGTGCGCATGTTGTGAGTTCGATCGGCAAGCTTGATGAGAATGACGCGGATGTCCTGCGTCATAGCTAAGATCATTTTTCGGAAGTTTTCCGTTTGTGCTTCGCGATAATCGTGAAAACGCAGTTTATCAAGCTTGGTAACGCCGTTTACGATTTTCTGTACTGTAGGACCGAAATTTTTTTCTATATCTTTTTCATTAATAAATGTGTCTTCAACCGTATCATGAAGCAATGCTGCCTGAATCGTCTCAACGTCAAGGTGCATTTGCGCAACAATGGTTGCTACGGCCAGAGGATGAGTGATATATGGTTCGCCTGATGCTCTTTTTTGTCCGTCGTGAGCACGGTCGGCAAGCTCAAAGGCTTTATCGATATAGTGTATTTTTTCAGCAGGTAAATAAGAACAGACCAGATCGCGCAGCGACCAGTAAAATTCAAGGTTGGGAGCGTTTAAAACATCACGGGATAAAGCCGGAGGAGCAGAGATTTCTTGCACCGGAATGTCTAAATTTAAAGTATCCTGCTTGTTTTCTCCGGCCATAGTGTTTACCTTTGTGATTAGCTGAACATTTCGGCTCCGTCAATAGGAGCGAACTCATTATTTCCTGTACGTAAAGAAGCATCGCGTAAATGATCTTTACGATCTTGCTTATCTAAGAACTCTTCGGAAATTAAACCTTCTTCAATTTCGCGTAAAGCGATTACGGTAGGTTTATCGTTTTCTTCATCAACTAAAGGTTTGCTGCCGTTATTGGAAATCTGACGGGCACGACGTGCTGCAAGAAGAACTAGATCAAAGCGGTTGCCGACGCGAGCAACGGCGTCTTCCACAGTAACTCTAGCCATTTAATCACTACCTCAAAAAAACAAAAAATAAAAAGCTGAATATTTATTATAACCGATTATCGGTACATTTAACGCTTCTTAGCGTTTTTTGGATCCTTATTTGCTGTATCCTTCAAGCATAGCATCCAAAAGCTGCTTATGCTTATTGCTTTGACGCTTAAGCTCAAAACGATGGGCAAGAACAATGGATCTTAAAGCTAAAACACTTTCATCAAATACATCGTTGACGATAAGATAGTCATATTCATTGTAATGAGAAATTTCTCTTTTAGCTTTTTCCATGCGTTTTTTTATAACTTCGTCACTATCTTGACCGCGTTTTTTAAGTCGGTTTTGTAATTCTTCAAGCGACGGCGGCAGAATAAAAATACTTTTTGCATACGGGGATTGTTCACGAATCAGTCGTGCACCCTGCCAGTCGATATCAAGAAAAACGTCTTTACCGTCATTTATCCATTCTTCAACAATCTCTTTTGAAGTCCCGTAATAGTGATCAAATACTTTGGCGTATTCGTAAAAAGCATTACGAGCAATTAAAGCTTCAAATTCTTCATTGCTGACAAAGTGGTAGCTTACGTGATTAGTTTCACCGGGACGCGGCTCACGAGTAGTATGAGATACGGAAAGTCTTAGCGAGTCATCTAAATTAAAACGCTGCATTAAAGCTGCAATAAGTGATGATTTTCCTGCGCCGCTTGGTGCGGATACGATAAATAAGGTTCCTTTTTCTTTAGACATTTGCGTTTTCTTCTATAGGTTGAAAGCTTGAATACCACATGGATAAAAGTTTACGTGTTTCATCAACACCGATGCCGCGCCATGCTGAAAACGGAATAACGGTAAAACTTCCGTCAAATTCCGAGAGCAAAAGTTTCACTTCCTTAAGTGCTTTACTGCGGGCGTTTACTCCTAATTTATCCGCTTTGGTTAAAAGAATAATTGCCGGAAGATTTGCCGCAGTTGACCAATCTAAAATCAAACGGTCATGATCTTTTAAAGGATGGCGAATATCCATGGTTATGACGATTCCGCGTAATGCTTTACGTTTTTGCAGATATTCGCTCATGGATTTTTGCCATTGTTTTTTCATGGCCTCAGGAACTGCCGCATAGCCGTAACCCGGAAGATCAACTAAAAATTTATTTGCTTGTACGGCAAAGAGATTAATCAGGCGGGTACGCCCCGGTGTGCTGCTGGTTTTGGCTAAATGTTTTTGATCGCAGATTGCGTTAATGGATGAAGATTTTCCGGAGTTTGAACGTCCGGCAAAGGCGATTTCGATACCGTTATCCGGCGGCATTTGGCGGATATCAGGAGCTGAAGTGACGAATTTGGTTTGGCGAAAATCCAAAATAGGTACGGCAGGGGCCTGTTCCATGTGATCCTCTTTTTAACGGCTTTGTGAAATTCGGTTATTAATGTAATAAGAATTTAAGCGGCGGACTTTAAGATATTGAGCTCCGCATTTCAAGGGGTTTATGTAAAATTTTTGTAAATTATATCATGCGCCTTGTATATGAAAGTCAGGAAGAAAAAGAAAAGCCGGCAAAGCCGGCTTAAAATTACTGGAGATTTAATTCTTTTATCTTTCGTGTAAGAGTATTTCTACCCCATCCTAAGAGCTTGGCCGATTCCTGCTTATGATTGCCCGTATAGGCAAGTGCCGCTTCAAGCATGACGCGCTCAAATTCGGGAGTTGCTTCTGAAAGAATGTCTCTTTCTCCTGCTTTTAATCTTCCGTCAACCCAATTACGCAGCTGTTCCTGCCATGAAACCGGCTCTTTAGAGGTTCCTGAGATTGAAGTTGTGGTTTTAACCTGGGTGTTTCTCGCTTGTAAAAACTCGGCCGGTAAATCGCTTAGTTGAATGTCTCTGCCGGTAACCATGATGGTTAAGTATTTACAGAGGTTTTTCAGTTGACGTACATTACCGGGCCATTGCTGACGGCACAAGAAAACCAGAACCTCAGAAGTCAGTTTTTTAGGCTCGGTATTATTTTCAATCGCACTTTGATTTAGGAAGTGCTTAGCCAGCATCGGGATGTCGTTGTTGCGATCGCGCAGCGGCGGCATATTGATGTGAATAATATTTAATCTGTAGTAGAGATCAGAAATAAAAGTTCCTTCTTTTACCAGATTTTCAAGTACGCGGCTTGTCGCAGCAATAATTCTTACATTCACTTTATGCGGTTTTTGTTCTCCTACTGGCAAAAACTCGCCTTTTTGTAAAACCTGCAGCAAACGAGTTTGGGCTTCCATCGGCATTTCGCAGATTTCATTAATAAACAAAGTGCCGTTTTGTGCTTTTACGATAGCCGCTTCTTCTTTATCACCTTTGCCGATACCGCCGAAAATTTCATGTTCAACCGTTTCTTTGGGCATTGAAGAAACATTTACTGAAATAAACGGCTGCTCTTTGCGATCGGAGTGGTTATGCAAAGCCATGGCAACAAGTTCACGCCCTGTTCCTGTTTCACCGTGGATAAGAACCGGAACCTCAGTACGCGATACGCGTCCTATGAATTTAAATACTTCCTGCATGGCCGGAGATTTGCCGATTATTTCGGCTTCTTTACTGTCAGCTACGGCATCGCTTGCTAAAACCATTTCCTTTTTACGGGTTAGGTTAAAGCGGTGCAGTGCCGCACGACGGATAAGACTTACAGCCTGCTCGATATCAAAAGGTTTGGGCAGATATTCAAAAGTTCCGTGCTCATAAGAATCAATTGCGGCGGTTAAGTCGCTATGGGCGGTTATGATAATAAACGGAATATTACAGTCAACCTCATGTACTTTTTTTATAAGGGAAAGACCGTCGGTTCCCGGCATGTTGATATCAGAGACTATAACATCAGGGATCTCTGTTTTTAAGTAGGCGAGAGCTTCATCTCCGGTTTCAAATAAGCGATGGGAAATACTGTTGACATCAAGCGCTTTATCAAACACGAAACGAATGCTGGCATCGTCATCAATAACCCAAATCATGGGATCCATAGTTAAATTTCCTCGCTTTTAAACACATCTTTTTTTATGGGTAAAATTACGGAAAAAGTCGTTTTTCCTTTGTGGCTTTCACATTCGATAGTGCCGTTATGGCGTTCGACAATGCTTTGAGCAATGGATAAGCCTAGTCCGTTCCCTTTGGATCTTGAAGTTACCATCGGGTAGAAAATTTTAGGCATGATGCTTTCCGGAATACCCGGTCCGTTATCCGTTATAGATACGCAAATAGAAGTCGGATATTTAAAACCGTTTATCACCATACCGTTGACAGCTCGAGTTTGGATTTTAATGAGCGGTCTTTCAGTATTGGATTCTGTGAGCGCTTGAATGGCATTACTGATGATATTGATGAAGGTCTGCTGCATGGCATCAACGTCAAGCATCAATTCCGGCAGCGAAGGATCGTAGTCCTTTTCAAAACGGATTTTATCTTTCGTTGCCATGGCTTCAAGCGACAGAACCTTTTCTACTACATAGTGGATATTGGCAAGGCTCATCGGGTTGGGACGCTGCGGACCTAATAAATTATCCACTAAGGTTTTAAGGCGATCGGACTGTTCAATAATGACTTTAGTGTAATCGGTAATGTCCGCGGCTTTACCGAAGGTCATTTCAAGCAGTTGGGCCGCTCCGCGTATTCCTCCCAAAGGATTTTTGATTTCATGGGCAAGATTGCGGATTAGATCGCGGGCTGCCAGATGCTGGGTACGTCTCTGGCGTTCATAACTAAGTTTTTGTTGGTAATTAATTGATTTTATTTCGACGATAAGACCTTTATTTTTTCCTGAGTATTGGCTGATGCTCATATCAACGCTTATGGTATGAGACGGATCGATTCCTACAGCTATATCGGAGGCAGAAAAACCCTGAAAATTGGCTTTTAAGGCACGAGAAAGATTTTCCATTAAATTCTTTTCGTGTCGATTAATAAGATCGGTAAGTTTTAGTGAACGCAGTTTAGAACGCGACATGCCGAATAGCTGCTCGGCGGACGTATTGGCATATATGATCTTATATTGCCCGTCCGTAAGCATGATAGCTGTCGCTAAACTTTCAAGGATAGTCTTCGCATCTGTTGGCATATAAAAACCTGCACCTGTTCACAAATACATTACATGAGCAATTTTAGTGCATTGCTCTTTTTATCTGTCTATTGTATGAAAAAAAAGAATCTAACGGGCAATTTTAGTGCATTGTTTTAATGAGTGGTTTTAGAAGATATTTTTATATTTTTCAATTTATTAATAAATTAAAGGCCCTGTTTTGTTGCAAACAGAGCCTTTTTTAAGATCAATTTTAGAGCATTTGATTATTCTGCTTTTTTTCCGCCTGCAGCACGGAAGGCACGAACACGCTCCAAATCCGAAAGGAATTTCTTACGCAGACGAATACTCTTGGGAGTAACTTCGACAAGTTCGTCTTCGTTAATAAATTCAAGGGCTTGTTCCAGCGACATATGAACTGCTGGGGTCAGGATGATATTATCATCCGATCCTGCGGCACGGACATTGGTTAATTTTTTGGTCTTAAGGCAGTTGACGGTTAAGTCATTGCTGCGGTTATGCAGACCGATAATTTGTCCTTCATAGACTTCTTCACCGGCATCAACGAATAAACGTCCGCGCTCCTGCAAGAACCATAAGGCGTACGGTACCGCTTTACCGGTATCATTAGAAATAAGCACGCCGTTTTGTCTTTCACCGATGGAACCTCCGGCAAATGCATCATAGCTGTCAAAGGTATGGTACATAAGACCGGTTCCTGAAGTTAAGGTCATATATAAAGTTTGGAAGCCGATAAGTCCGCGGGCCGGAATTCGGTAGTCAAGGCGAACGCGTCCTTTTCCGTCCGGATTCATATTTTTAAGCTCACCTTTGCGGCGGCCTAATTCTTCCATGACGGGGCCTTGGTTTTCTTCGTTAAGATCTAAGGTTAAGACTTCATACGGCTCTAATACTTTGCCGGATTCATCTTTGTGAAGAATTACTTCAGGACGGGAAACACCGAGCTCGTAACCTTCGCGGCGCATTTGCTCAATTAAAACCGATAAGTGCAATTCACCACGTCCTGAAACTTTAAAGCGATCAGGATCTTTGGTGTTTTCAACACGTAATGCTACGTTATGCACAAGCTCCTGACGCAGACGTTCTTCAATATTGCGTGAAGTGATGAATTTACCTTCTTTGCCGGCAAAAGGAGAAGTGTTGACGCAGAAGTTCATAGATACGGTAGGCTCATCGACGGTTAAGGCCGGCAATGCTTCAACCTTGGAATTGTCGCAGATTGTATCTGAAATCTTGAGTTCGCCAAGACCGGTTACGGCAATAATATCGCCGGCTTCAGCTTCTTCTACTTCGTTGCGGTGCAGTCCTAAATAGCCTAAAACTTGACCGACGCGTCCCTGGCGGGTAGATCCGTCAGCATTGACAATAGTTACTTGCTGATTGGAACGT
This sequence comes from Succinatimonas hippei YIT 12066, assembly GCF_000188195.1. Classification (GTDB taxonomy): domain Bacteria; phylum Pseudomonadota; class Gammaproteobacteria; order Enterobacterales; family Succinivibrionaceae; genus Succinatimonas; species Succinatimonas hippei. The sequence continues at coordinate 3,890 of NZ_GL830971.1, read as the reverse complement.
ACGCGACCGCGGGTAATGCGGCCTACACCGATAACACCTACATATGAGGTGAAATCAAGAGAGGAAATCTGCATCTGGAACGGACCGTTGATATCGGCTTGCGGCGGGGAAACTTTTTCGATAATGGTCTCAAATAAAGGTTCCATAGTGTCGCCGTGTGAACTTTCATCAAGGGAGGCCCATCCTGCCAGAGCTGATGCGTAAACTACCGGGAAGTCGAGCTGTTCATCGGTTGCTCCTAAATTATCGAATAAGTCAAAGACCTGATCGATAACCCAATCGGGGCGAGCTCCGGGACGATCGCATTTATTGATTACGACAATAGGTTTTAAGCCGCGAGCAAAAGCTTTTTGGGTAACGAAGCGAGTTTGCGGCATAGGTCCGTCAACGGCATCAACCAGAAGTAATACTGAATCTACCATTGACATAACGCGTTCTACTTCACCGCCGAAGTCAGCATGTCCTGGGGTGTCAACGATATTGATGCGATAACCGTTCCAATTAATTGCTGTGTTTTTGGATAATATGGTGATTCCGCGTTCTTTTTCAATAGCATTTGAATCCATAACGCGCTCTTGTCCGAGCTCGGTACGATCTAAGGTTCCTGATTGGCGCAATAACTTATCGACTAAGGTGGTCTTGCCATGGTCAACGTGGGCGATAATGGCAATATTACGGATCTTTTGTACGTCCATATATGCAAACCTGTATAAATAAAAAAGGATGGTGTCTTTAACGTAATTTATAAAATTTGCGATATTTTACCTTAAAAAAGCGCTGTGAGCTTTAAAATCAGATATTGTTCACACTTGTAACGGTATTTTAACTTTTGATTTTAATTTTTTGCCAAATTAAAGAGTGCTTTCAAGATAGATTTATCAAAAAAGATCAGCGGCTAAAACCCCGTACTTTAGGGCGGAGATCATCGCGAGAAAAATCTCATTTTTTAAGCCGGAGGTTTCTGCCGGAAAATATATTGTTTGATAATAGATATCGGAGTACCGCTGCATGCGGAAGCAAAAAAGATAGTGACCTGGATGCATTATTCCACAGCTTTGTTCTAACGGTAGGATAATTACGCTTACGGATGAGCATGGAGAATGTGCCCTCAAGTCTAAAGACAGGCTCCAAGATAGATAATTGCGGCAGATTTGAAACTAGCAAATGCATAAGCTGTTCACCGCCGTTATTGTTATTAATTGCACATATACTGGGCAGATGTTTTATTTTTAGTGCAAAATTAAATGCGATAAAAATCCCAAAATGGTACACTTATAAGATTATGATGCAACAGGTAGGCTCTAAATAATTTTAGAGGTATGTTTGCAATCGGTTTTCACTGTGAGCACGCTATTTGCGTTAAGTTTGCCTTTTTTAAGGAGATTTCGGTTTATGACAACCGTTGCTGATGTATTAAAGCTTATTGAAGAAAACGGCGTTAAGTTTGCTGATTTGCGCTTTACCGATACTAAGGGAAAAGAGCAGCATGTTTCAATTCCTGCAAAACTTGTGACGGAAGATTTCTTCTCTGAAGGTAAGATGTTTGACGGTTCATCAATGGCCGGATGGAAAGGCGTTGATAAATCCGACATGATTTTGATGCCGGATGCCGACAGCGTGCACTTGGATCCTTTTTATGCCGATCCTACTATCATTGTAAGATGTGATGTTCTTGAAGCCGATACAATGACCGGTTATGACCGTGATCCGCGTTCTGTAGCCAAGCGTGCAGAAGAATATTTGCGCTCAACCGGTATCGGTGATGAAGCCTATTTCGGTCCTGAGCCTGAATTTTTCTTATTTGATGATGTTAAGTTCTCAAATGAGATGGGCGGCTGCATGTATAAGGTAGATGATTATGAGGCCGCTTGGAATTCAGCTACTGACTATGAAGGTGGAAATTTAGGTCACCGCACTATGGTAAAGGGCGGTTATTTCCCGGTTCCGCCGGTCGATCCTTCCCAGGATATCCGTTCAGCAATGTGCCTTATCATGGAAGAGTTCGGCCTTGAGGTTGAGGCTCATCATCATGAAGTTGCAACATGCGGACAGAACGAAATTGCCACCAAATTCAACACCCTCACCAAGAAAGCCGACGAAGTTCAGGTCTATAAATATATCGTACAGAATGTAGCCAATCAGTACGGCAAGAGTGCTACCTTCATGCCTAAGCCTATTTTCGGTGACAACGGATCGGGTATGCATTGCCATCAGTCAATCGGCCGTGACGGCGAGAATATTTTTGCCGGAAATATGTACGGCGGATTGTCACAGGAAGCTTTGTGGTACATAGGCGGTATTATTAAGCACGCTAAAGCGTTAAATGCTTTCACCAATCCTTCTACCAATTCTTACAAGCGTCTGGTTCCGCACTTTGAGGCCCCAGTAATGCTTGCTTACTCAGCTTCCAACCGTTCTGCTTCAATTCGCATTCCGGTAGCTCAAAATCCTAAAACTGCTCATATTGAGGTCCGCTTCCCGGACTGCATGGCAAATCCGTATTTAGCTTTTGCCGCTATGCTTATGGCCGGACTTGACGGAATTCTTAATCACATTGAGCCGGGCGATCCGATGGACAAGAATCTTTATGATTTGCCTCCTGAAGAAGCTGATTCAATTCCGTCAGTGTGCGCAACTTTAGCTGAAGCTTTGGATGCATTGGAGAAAGATCATGAATTCTTAACCGAAGGTGGAGTTTTCACTGAGGACATGATTAAGTCCTACATTGAATTAAAGCGCGGTGAAGTTTCACGTTTGCAGACCGCTCCGCATCCGATTGAATTCGAGATGTACTACAGCCTCTAATTTTTTAGTAATTAGAGATAGTTAGCTGTTTTAGAACCCTGCTGAAGATAAAATAATCTGTGCAGGGTTTTTTATTTTTTGGTGTCTGATTTTGAAAGAGTTGTTTAAAAAATTATTGATAAGAGTGCGGGCTGATGATTTGTTCATTGAAGCGGCAGCATTGTCTTATACAACTATTCTGGCCTTGGTTCCGGCTCTTACGGTTGTTATCTCAATTTTTGCCATGGTCCCTGCTTTTACACCGATAAAACAGGCATTGCAAAATTTTGTGCAGAATAATTTCATGCCGGTTTTTTCTGAGGCTATCGGGGACTATATAGGAATTTTTATTGCTCATGCCGGACAGATGACGGTTACCGGTACGGTGATTTTATTTATTGTGTCTTTCTTTCTGGTAAGGGCGGTAGATAAAGCTTTAAACAGAATTTGGCGCGGCGGAAAGCGTAAAATGACAATGACCTTTGCGGTGTACTGGATGCTGTTAACTTTAGGTCCTTTGGCAACCGGTATTCTTATTTGGTTCACTTCAAAAGTTATTGCTTATTCTTTCCTGGATACACCTTTATCTTTTGCTACGGGACTTGCCTATTTTCTTGTTCCGGTTGTTGTTGAATTAATCTTGGTATCCGCTTTATTTATTACAGTACCGGTGGCGGTTGTAAAGATCCGTGATGCCGTACGCGGGGCCCTTTTTGTTATGGTGCTGTTTGAAATTTGTAAGCGTATTTTCAGTGCTTTTATTTTGAATTTTTCCGACTATGAGGCAATTTACGGCGCTTTAGCCGCTATTCCGGTTTTAATGATTTGGATTAATATTAATTGGGTTATAGTTTTATTCGGAGCTGAATTTACGGTGTGTCTTAGTGAGTTGCGTGAGGAAAAACACCGGATCTCTCAACAAATAACGTGCAGCCGAAAAAATTAAAAGTAAAGGAAAACTAAGCTTCTGTGATTATCTCCGAAAGATTGATAAAAACATCTTTATTTTAGTATAGAGAGATAAAGAAACATATAAAAATCAATGCAAAAAAATCTTTTTTAAGTCATTAATATATGGCAAAACGATCAAACTGATGGAGTTCACA
>NZ_GL830970.1 GCF_000188195.1 Succinatimonas hippei YIT 12066 | reverse complement strand
CTGCTATACTACATAAAAAATCAGGCGATCCGGGATAAATATATTTTTCCTCCTAAGCTTAAATCACACTATCGTCTATTGAGAATAAATTGAATTTGGGGGATATATGAAAGGGCGTGTAAAACTTTCAATCGGCGCTGTTTTATTAGTCGTGACATCTTTTCTTGCAACAGCTGATGACTTAAAAGTAGTTGCTTCGGATAATGCGATTATGCAGCAAGAAGATCCGGCAATGCCGACACGCTTGCTAAAAGATGGGACAAAAATAAGCATGCATTTTGGGAATACGGTAATTCCCGGAATACTAAATGACAGTTTTTCAGCACAAGCTTTGATTGAGCGATTGCCTATTACCGTGAGGGTTAATCGTTATAGTCATGATTTTTGCGGTGTAATGGACGATCCGCTGCCTTATCGCGAAGAGGATGAACATTTCGGTTGGCTAAACGGAGATATAGATTTTGCTACCGACGGCAATTATTTTACGATTTTGTTTGAGGATGAAGAAAAATCAGAAATATACGGTTCTCAAATAAATATCGGTGTTATCGATTGTCCTTTAAAAAATATAAGCGATTTGTCAGGTAGTTATGAGGTGCTTATTGAACTTGCAAACTAATCAGCACTGAAAATCATAAGAACGGACATAAAGTATATATTGCAAGAAGAATGTTACTCCTGTATTTTTGACTGCTGCGGCGGCAAGATATGCTGTGTACATGTACGGTAATTTTTAGGTATTACTTAGCATAGCACTAAAATAGTGAACTGAGCATGAATACTAAAATTTCCGGTTACAGCAATTAGTTTTCTAAAATCTTAAAGAGCGGCACAATTTTGATGATAATTTCATCCGGATTGTGTCGCTAAATATTTTAGATTTTGCTCAAAATTTAATGCAGACAGCATAGCCTGAGTGAGAACCTATATTTTAATTTAATCAAAAACTGAATTTTTTACACTTTATTCTTTGTCAAAAGCCTTGTCTCATTAAACTCTGTTTTTACTGAAACATTTAATCATTACAAAATATATCTGAATCTTAGAGAAAAAATATTGTTATCAAATAACAATATCTTATTAACCCAATATAGTGTTTTATTGTATAACATATTGTTATTTATAATAAAACATATGTTTTGAATATCTTTACTGACTGTATGCCATCTACATATTCCGATCATAATTAAAAAGCATAACTTGCTATATAAATATAGTATTTTTCATCAATGGCAAAAATGGATATTCTTTCTTGTGTAGAGCAGTTTTTGCTTAATTTATAAGGAGAAAGCCGTTATGAGTTTTATCAATTCATCATTAAAGCTTTCAATGATATTTGCTTGCGGCACTTGGGGAAGTATTGCTATGGCTCAAGACGTGATAATGACTATAAATGATACTAAATATGTTGTAACTGTTGATGAAAATACTGCGGCAGGTAAATTATTTTTGGAAGTGTTGCCTCTTTCTTTAAATTTTGAAAATTTCGGTTCAAACGAAAGGATTGCTTATCTTCCGCACAAACTTGATATGAATAGTTATGAGGAGCCTATATCGGTAAAGCGCGGCGGTATGACTTATTACGTTCCGTGGGGAAATTTAGCCGTGTTTAGAAAATCATTTTCTTGCAGCGCTGATTTGGCTCCTTTAGGTGCTATGTCTGAGGAGGCAATTTCTGCACTTGAAAAATCAGGATCTGCTGATGTCAGTTTTAAGCTTAAATAATTTAAAAGGAGAAAAATATGTTTAAAAAAGTTTTGGCAGTAAGTATGCTGTTTATTTCTTGCTTAAGCGGTTTCATATCAGCATCAGCTTGCGCCGCTGATTTTTCAAATCATAAAGTTGCGGTGGTCTACTTTACTTTATTACAAAATCGCGAGTTTTCATCAAATGATCCTCAGGCTGATAAAAAGGCCGGAAATGCGGAAATTTTAGCTGATATGATTGCAGAGGGAACCGGAGGTGATTTGTATTCGCTGAAGACAGTCAAGAAGTATCCTTCGGATTATGATGAAACAGTGGATCTTGCTCAAGAAGAGCAGGATGCCAATGCTCGTCCTGAGCTTCAGGAAATTCCTGATATGTCATCTTATGATACGGTCTTTATAAGTTTCCCTAATTGGTGGGGTACTTATCCTGTGGCTGTGGCAACTTTCCTGGATAAGGTCGATTTAAAAGGAAAGAACGTTATTCCGGTATGTACGCACGAAGGCAGCCGCATGGGCAGAAGTCAGAGAGATTTAGAGAATGCTTTGCCTGAAAGCAATGTTCTTGACGGATTTGAAAGACGCGGCGGATCGGTTGCTGATGATGCTGATACCAAAGAAGCGGTAACCGAGTTTTTAAATGAGCTTGAGCTTTAAAAAGCTTTGTCCTTAAATTTATATGCCCGTAATTTTCACTGATTACGGGTTTTTTATTTTAAGTTCAAAATATAATTTTGTGAAATGTTCACCAATTTGTTTTAATTTATTAGATTACAAAATGAAACTGTGACTTTGTTTATTGATTCATCAAACAATTTGATTCAACATTGATAATAGATATTATTGTGTTTCATTGCGTTAGTTTTTTATGTCGGAAAATTCAGCTTTACCGATTTCTATTAAGCGCGGCTTTTGGTCGAGGATATTTTTTGGCAGTTTAGAGCTTATTAACGACAATGTAAATAAAACTGTTATTGTAAAAAGAGGAAAAAATAAAGAATTTATTTTATATTCTGAATTTGCTTTGTTTATTAAGTTAGGAGAAAAGAGTCTTGTATTTAATTTAAAGGATAAAAAGTTACATTTTTTACATTTAAAGAAAAAAGATATTGAGGCTTTTGCTGAAAAGTTAAACTACGATTTAGCATTTTTGATTTACGAAAATTATCATGAGATATTAAATTCTATAGTTAGGTTTAAGTCTGTCTATTTGAAAGATTCACAAACCGAAGAATTTTTATTAAAACGTAATATACTTGTAAAAGTTTTTCAGTATGGCGAAAAATATTTACTTGATTTGCTTACACAAGATGAAAGGTATTTTTATCTTGAAATATTAAAACCTGAGCATATTGATTATGTAAAGAGAATACGCACCATTTGTGAAGATGCGCTTAATGTTAAATATAAAGAATTTTTTGAAAATGCAGAGAATTATACTTTAACTGTTGAACAACGTTTAGCTGTTATTCGTAATAATGATTATAACTTAATTTTAGCTGCAGCAGGTACCGGGAAGACTTCAGTAATAGTTGCCAAGGCATTGTATTTAGTTGTAAGCAAACAAGCGCAGCCTAAAGATATTTTAATTTTAGCTTACAACAAGAATGCTGCCGAAGAATTACGTCAGCGTATAAAAGAGCGAGCTGAGAAGATAGAGCTTGATGTTACTGAGGACTTTAATATTTTTACTTTTCACGCATTAGGTAGAAGCATAATTCAGAATTCAAAGGAACGTACGTATTTAACTAAATTCGAGGAAGATCCTAAAGCCTTGCTGCGATGGGTAGATATGTGGCTGTATTCTTATTTGATATCCGATCCTCAAGCATTAAAGCTGTTTCTGCGTTTATTTATGACGCATATTTCTTTTGACAGCGTGATAAAAAGACATAGTCAGGATCTTGTTGAAACTAAAGAACAAGAAATTTTTGATGAAGAATTGCGCACTTTAAATAATGAACTGGTCAAATCAAAGGAAGAACAGTTTATCGCTAACTGGTTGTTTTTACATTCGGTTCCATATAAGTATGAAGATAACTATGTGGTTAAGCAAAGAGTAGAGGTAGGGTTTGACTATAGGCCTGATTTTCATATATTGAATACTAATATATATCTTGAACATTTCGGAATTGATCGTGAGGGCAACACTAGATCTGATATAGATAAGGAAACTTATAACGAACTTATTTTAAAGAAAAGAGAGCTGCATAAGAAGTACGGTACGGTATTACTTGAAACATACTCGTATGATTTTACGGAAAAAATGATTGAAAACAGACTACATGATTTATTGGTTTCTCATGGCGTAAAAATAGAGGCCAAAAGTTCTGAAGAAATAATTAAAGGTTTAAAAAAGAATGATGCTTTTTTAGAGCAGTTGGAACTTTTTATTAAATGTTTAAAGGCAATTAGGGTTGACAGAATTTCTGAAGAAGAGGTGGTAAATAGATATAAGAATTTTCATATTCCATATCCTGAGTATTATGGTTCATTTTTTAATCGTTTGGTAAGAGATTATTGTGCAGAGTTAGAACAGCAACATGCCATAGATTTTGATGATATGATTTTAAAGGCTACGGATAAAATTAAATCAGGAACTTTTATAAGTCCTTGGAAATATATTTTAATTGATGAGTTTCAGGATATCTCTCTTGCCCGCCTTGAGCTTATAAAGCAAATTATAGCAAAATCTTCGGGATGCGTATTGAATTGTGTCGGTGATGATTGGCAGGCTATATATCATTTTTCTGGTGGTAAACTTGAGGTTACTACTCGTTTTTCTGATTATATAGGAACATATACTTTAACTAAACTTGAAAAAACATATCGATATAACAGCTCTATTGCTCTGATGGCTGGTACTTTTATTCAGGAAAATCCTGAGCAGTTTAGAAAAGATGTGAAAGCTCCTTGTATAGATAATAATCCTCATGTCCATCTTCTTGACTGCCGTGACGGGAACACGTATAAAATACTAGCAGAGCATTTTGTTAAAGAAAACAAAAAATTTCATACCTCTCTTGCTATGGCCAGTAAAGCAATTGAGTTGATAAAAGACATTAAAAATAGAGATCCTAAAGCATCTGTAGCTATTCTTGCCCGATATAACTTTCTTTTAACTCCGTTAATTAAGTTTTTAAAAAATCCGCTAAATTCCCATTTTTATGATATTAAGGACTATTTGAGTTTACAGGATAAGGAAAATATTCATATTTGGACTTTTCATAGAGCCAAAGGACTTGAAGCGGATTATTGCATTCTTTTAGGATTTTCCGGAGGTAAATTCGGATTTCCAAGTCGTATTACAAACAGTGTTTTACTTGATGCTCTGATGCCGCAAACAGATCCTTATCCTTATTCTGAGGAAAGACGATTGTTTTATGTGGCTTTAACAAGAGCTAAAAAAGACAGCTATATCGTTGCAGATCCTTTATTGCCGTCAGTGTTTGTCAATGAAATTTTAAGCCCTAAATATCATTTAGATATACAATCATCCCGTTTTGCATATCAATTCCGTGAGATTTTTAAGTGTCCGTTTTGTAAAAACGGATATTATGAATTGGTTGAAGGCAGATATGGTCCTTATTACCGTTGTACCAGCGGAGTAATATGCAGCAGTCAACCTCGTGTTTGTGAAATTTGTGGAGCTCCGTCTATTGATAAAAAAGAAATTTCCATATGTAAAAATCCGAATTGCCGTCATGCAATAGCTGTATGTGCTTTGTGCGGTCGCAAAATGGTTTTAAGGCAGGGACCGCACGGAAAATTTTGGGGTTGTACGGGGTATGGCTTAAAACAAGATGCGTGCAAATTTACACAAAACTTTGATCGCTTAAATAAAATCTTACACTTATATAACAAGTAAGAGAATTTTCAATAGAATTGTTTTATTCATGCAAACGTCGCATTTAAATTAATAATTTTTAGCAGCTTTTTGAATATTTTTTTGATGTAAGAGAATAAATATATTTATCTGTTACATTTCTTAATTTAATGTTTGTTTTTTATAAAAATATTGCAGTGTTTGCTGATTTTGTCGGATCTTGGTCTTGTGAATTTAAAAATGATCAATAGGGGGTGCGGACAAAATCCTGGACTAAAACCGG
>NZ_GL830969.1 GCF_000188195.1 Succinatimonas hippei YIT 12066 | reverse complement strand
CTTTACAATAAATTCCTTAAATAATAAATAGTTATATTAATAGACTGAAAAGCTTAAATTAAGGTCTAAAAATATTTTTTGTATATGAAATGCTTTTGTTATTAAGATTAAGACATGCTGTTAAGCATATAATGGATAAAACGTGGATTTAAGCTTAAAAACTAATTGTTTTTTAAAGATAAAAAAGCCGGATCAATGTCCGGCTGAAAGAATTAAACGCAAGATTTACTCTTTAACTTGTTCCCATGCAGGCATTTTTTCCTCAAAGGATTTGATGTCATTTTCATTTTGTAAGGTTAATGAAATGCTGTCTAATCCTTCAAGCAGACAGTGTCTGCGGAATGGGTCTAAATCAAATTTAAAGTGCAGAGGGCCGCAATCAACGGTCATGTCAACTAAAGAGATTTTGATTTTGCTGCCTGGATTTTTAGCAAGCTCTTTGAAGATCTCGTCAACTTCTTCAACAGTAAGCTTAACGGTCAATAAGCCGTTGCCTAAAGCATTATTGTTGAAAATCACGGCAAAGCTTGGAGCAATAACGGCTTTAATACCGTAGTCCATTAAAGCCCACGGAGCATGTTCGCGGGAAGATCCGTTGCCGAAATTATCGCGGGCTACCAAGATAGAAGCTCCTTTAAATTCGGGCTTATTGAGATTGAATTCAGGATTGGGCTGTGTCTCGGCATCGTCAAGATAGCGCCAGTCATGGAACAGATGTACGCCGAAACCTTTACGGCTTACTGCCAAAAGGAACTGCTTAGGGATAATCTGATCGGTATCAATATTTGCCGAATCAAGAGGTACGGCAACACCTTCATGAATTGTAAATTTTTCCATAGTATGCCTCCTCTTATTTTAAAAACTCACGAACATCTGTGATATGTCCGGTAAGTGCACAAGCAGCAGCGGTAGCCGGGCTCATTAAATGTGTGCGTGAGCCTTTACCCTGGCGACCGACAAAGTTGCGGTTTGAGGTGGAAGCTACGCGTTTGCCGGCAGGAGCTCTGTCATCATTCATAGCAAGGCACATGGAGCATCCCGGAAGACGCCATTCAAAACCTGCTTCTTTGAAAATCTTATCCAGACCTTCTTTTTCGGCCTGTGCCTTAACCCACATTGAACCGGGAACGGCCAAAGCTGTAACTCCGGGAGCGACTTTGCGTCCTTTGATAACTTCGGCAGCTGCGCGGAAATCTTCAATACGACCGTTGGTGCAGGAGCCGATAAATACGTAGTCAACTTTAGCATCGGTAAGTTTCTGACCGGGCTTTAAGTCGATATAGGCAAGAGCATCGGCGCATGATTTTTTAACTACAGGATCGGCAAAATCATCAGGTGACGGAACAGTACCGGTTACAGCGCATTCCTGCCCCGGATTGGTACCCCAGGTCACTTGCGGCTCTAAAGATGCGGCGTCAATAGTAACAACTTTGTCAAATACTGCATCGTCGTCTGATTTTAAGGTTTTCCAGTATTCTACCGCTTTATCAAAGTCCTCACCTTTTGGTGCATAGAGACGGCCTCTGATGTATTCAAAGGTGGTTTCATCAGGGGCGATCATGCCTGCGGTGGCGCCGAATTCAATTGCCATGTTGGACAAGGTCATACGTCCTTCCATAGAGAGACTGCGAACGGCTTCGCCGCAAAATTCAACGCAGTATCCGGTACCGCCTGCAGTAGTCAGTTTGCCGATGATGGCAAGAATTAAATCTTTAGCATAAACGCCTTTCTGCAATTTGCCGGTACACTCTATCTTCATTGTTTTAAGCCGGCCTTGCTTTAAGGTCTGAGTGGCCATTACATGTTCTACTTCTGAAGTTCCGATACCGAAAGCTAAAGCGCCGAAAGCACCGTGTGTCGCGGTATGGGAATCACCGCATACTAAAGTGGTTCCCGGAAGTGTGAAGCCTACCTGCGGACCTACAATATGGACAATACCTTGGTTGGGATGTCCGAGTCCGAACAGAGTAACGCCGAATTTATCTGCGTTTGCCATAAGAGTAGTGACCTGCTCTTTGGCCATCGGACTGCAGGCCTCAATTGAGGCTTCTTTAGTGGAAATATCATGGTCCATAGTAGCCAATGTAAGATCAGGACGTCTTAATTTACGGCCTGCAACCTCAAGACCTGAGAAAGCCTGCGGACTGGTTACTTCATGAACGAGGTGACGGTCAATATAAATAGTGGGCAGTTCGCCTTCCTTTTGAAAGACAATGTGGCTGTCGTAAACTTTTTGGTATAAAGTCTTACCCATTTTGCATGTACCTTATTGTTATTTAGTAAGTTGTGCAACTATGGCATCACCCATTTGTGAGGTCGAGCAGGCAGGTTTGGAGCTTGCTCCGCTCTCCATCAAATCGGATGTCAGGCTGCCGTTTGCAAGCGCAGCTTTTACCGCATCTTCAATTGCTGTTGCGGCATCATTTTCTTTTAAGCTGTAGCGCAGCATTAAGGCTGCGGACAGGATCTGAGCAATCGGGTTGGCAATTCCTTTTCCTGCAATATCCGGAGCACTGCCGCCTGCCGGCTCATACAGACCGAAACCGCCTTCGCCGAGACTTGCCGAAGGTAGCATTCCCATAGATCCGGTGATCATTGCGCACTCATCTGAGAGAATGTCGCCGAACATATTGGAACATAGGAGAACGTCAAATTGAGCCGGATTTTTAACGAGCTGCATGGTGGCGTTGTCAATATAGATGTGATTTAACTCAACATCAGGATAATCTTTAGCTACTTCGGTAACTACTTCGCGCCATAAGATAGAGCTTTGCAGAACGTTTGATTTATCGACAGAAGTTACTTTTTTGCGGCGCAGTCTTGCAGCTTCAAAAGCAACTTTAGCAATACGTTCGATTTCATAGCGATGATAAATTTCAGTATCAAATGCTTTCTCTTCAGGTCCGGAACCTTCGCGTCCTTTAGGCTGTCCGAAGTAAATACCGCCCGTCAATTCTCTTACGCACAGCATGTCAAAACCGCGCATGGAAATGTCGGCACGCAGCGGTGACAGAGCACCAAGTCCCGGATATATGCAGGCCGGGCGGAAATTGCAGAAGAGTTTAAAATGCTTGCGCAAAGGCAGCAAAGCACCGCGTTCGGGGCGCTGCTGGGGCGGGAGTTTATCCCATTTCGGACCGCCTACGGAGCCGAATAATATAGCGTCTGATTCTTCACAGGCCTTTAAAGTGTCATCCGGCAGCGGAGTGCCGCAGGCGTCAATGGCACAGCCGCCTGCAAGCTTGTGATTGAATTCAAAGTTAATGTCAAAACGCGGTGCAACGGCATTTAAAACTTTGACGGCTTCATTCATTATTTCAGGTCCGATGCCGTCGCCTGCCAATACTGCGATTTTGTAAGTTTTTGCCATTTTTAATTATTTCTCCTTGTTTTCAAGTTTTTCATCGGCAATGATGCGAGCGCGGTAAATACTGTTGCAGGCGTGAATCAAAGCTAAAGCGGATGATTCGATAACGTCGGTGGATAAGCCTTTACCGTGATACTGACGTCCTTGGTACATTACATCAACGTCAACCTGACCTTGTGCGTTCATACCAGATCCTTTGGCGGCAATTACGTAGTTGGTCAGTTCGCAGCGAATTCCGGTAAGTCTTGTAATGCAGTTGAATACTGCGTCGACAGGACCGTTGCCGGTACCGGATTCGGTACGAGTACGCTTACCGATTTTAAGCCTTACTGAGGCGGTAGGAATAACATTTTTTCCGCCTGAAATTACATTTAATGATTCAAGCTCGAATTGTGTTTCTTCCTCTTTATCAGGAGAGAAGAACAAAAGAGCTTCCAAGTCATAATCAAAGACTTGTCCTTTGCGATCGGCAAGTTTTAAGAAGCGGGCATATACGTCATCCAAATCGTAAGTGCTTTCATCATAACCCAAGCTTGCAAGACATGATTTAATCATGTGGCGGCCGGAGCGGGCAGTCATATGCAGGTTGTTCTCTTTAAAGCCGACGCTTTCAGGAGTAATGATTTCATAGGTAGAGCGGTTCTTTAACACTCCGTCCTGATGAATGCCAGAGCTGTGGGCAAACGCATTTGATCCGACAATTGCCTTATGCGGCGGAACCGGTTCATTGCAGACGCCAGCGACAACCTGAGATGCTCTTGCGATATTGGTGCTGACAATGCCGGTATAAAGTCCGCCCATATACTCGGAACGGGTTTTAATAGTCATTGCCACTTCTTCAAGTGAGCAGTTGCCGGCACGTTCACCCAAGCCGTTAACGGCAACTTCGATCTGCCTTGCTCCGTTTTGCAGAGCGGTTAAGCTGTTGGCGGTAGCCATGCCCAGATCGTTGTGGCAGTGAACGGAAATTACTGCTTTATCAATGTTCGGCACTCTATCAAACAAACTCTTGATGATATTGCCGAATTCATAAGGCAAGGTATAGCCGACGGTGTCGGGAATATTTACGGTAGTTGCACCGGCTTTAATCGCAGCTTCAACGGTACGGCACAAATGATCAATTGGGGTACGTCCGGCATCTTCGCATGAAAACTCAACGTCGTCGGTATATTTGCGGGCGCGGGTAACGGCACGTACTGCCATTTCAACTACGTCATCAAAGCTCTTTTTGAGCTTATCCTGAACGTGAATATCTGAAGTGGCGATAAAGGTATGAATACGATAGTGATCAAGTCCTTTCATTGCTTCATAGCAGGCATCAATATCTTTATCAACTGCACGGGACAAACCGCACACGGTAGCATTTTTCAGATTTTGTCCGATAAGTCTGACCGCTTCCATATCGCCGGGTGATGAAATAGGGAAACCGGCTTCAATTACGTCTACGCCTAATTGATCAAGGATCATGGCAATTTGCAGTTTCTGTTTAGGGGAAAGAGATGACTGCAAGGCCTGTTCGCCGTCACGCAATGTGGTATCGAAAATTATTACGCGCTTATCATCGTTAATAGCCATTTTATTTTCCTTTATAAATGCAAATGCCCAGAGGCGTTTGTGTTGGTTTTTTTAAGCTGATTTTTAGAGTTGTCGACTTTGCAAAAATCAGCCTTTTTGAAATTGTCGTTAATCGTAAAACTGCAAGAAAATGTTGTCAATCGCTTTTTACAAAAATCAATATATTAAATTAATAATTTATTGAATTTATTAATTTTATTTTTTCAAAATAAAATATTTTTGAATAATTTTAGTGCAAGTTTATTTTTGCAAAACAATATATTTTTGTAAAAAATAGTTTTTGTAAAAACATTAGATTTTGTAAAAGCCTTATAAGCGCTTTATAAAAAATGTTTTGCTCTTTTGAGTAAAGCGTGTAAAAAGTGTGAGAAGAATCAAGTTTTACATGTATAATATGTGCGTTTTTATGCGGTATCCGGGTGCGCAGGGGTTGCGGGCCGTTCCGAGAGTATCTTTTGGTAAGAGTTTTTTGCGCGAATTTAATCTGTATAAACGGATAAGTAGACAGATAGGGCGTAGGAAAGTTAGGTGTGGGGATGCCGCTTTATACTTTCTAGGAGAATTTAATGACTGAAATTGTCAATAATGATGAAATAAAAGAAGTTGAAAGCAGTGACAGCGTTGCTGTTTCCGTAGGAGCTGATGAAAGCTTGCTGCTGAAAGAAAATGAAGAACAAAATAATGAACAAGTCGATGTGGAAGAGGAAAAAGAGCCGGAGTTAATCTCTTTTGATTCTTTACAGTTAAGCCCTTTGGTTTTGCAGGCAATTAAAGATTTAGGCTTTGAAAGTCCGACCCCCATTCAGGAACGTGCCATTCCGGTAATGATGTCAGGTGATGACATGATAGGTCAGGCACAAACCGGTACCGGTAAGACTGCAGCTTTCGCTCTGCCGATCCTTTCAAAACTTGAGCCGGAAAACAAGAATATTTTTGCGTTGGTATTGGAACCTACTCGCGAGCTTGCCTTGCAGGTGGCTGAATCTTTCCAGGCCTTTGCTCGTCATATTGAAGATTTCCACGTCGTTCCTATCTACGGCGGAGCATCGTATGATAATCAAATAAGATCAATCCGTCACGGAGCACAGGTAGTCGTTGCAACACCGGGACGCCTTATCGATTTAATTGAGCGCGGTAAAATCGATTTATCAAGCGTTTCTTATATGGTCATCGATGAAGCGGACGAAATGCTGCGTATGGGATTTATCGATGATGTCGATTGGATTTTAAATCATACTCCGTCCGAGCGTCATACCGCACTGTTCTCTGCAACCATGCCTGAAGCTATTCGTCGTATTGCCCGCGATCATTTAAATGCTCCGGTTGAGGTTCGCATTGAATCAAAGACTACTACCGCAACTACCGTTCATCAGCGCTATTGGGTCGTTTCCGGTGTTCATAAGATTGACGCTATGACCCGTATTCTTGAAGTAGAGCCTTATGACGCTGTTTTGGTTTTCGTAAGAACTAAGACCGATGCTGAAGACGTTGCAAATAAATTGATGGCCCGCGGTATGGCTTGTGCCGCTTTGCACGGAGACATTCCGCAGCGTCAGCGCGAGAAGATCATTGAGCGCTTAAAGAACGGCTCTCTTGATATCATTATTGCAACTGATGTTGCAGCCCGCGGTTTGGATGTTGATCGCATTACCCATGTTTTCAACTACGATATTCCTTATGATGCCGAGTCCTATGTTCATCGTATCGGTCGTACCGGTCGCGCCGGCCGCCAGGGTGAGGCAATTTTGTTTGTTTCTCCGCGTGAACGCCGTGCTTTACGTCAGATTGAGCGCGTAACCCGTCAGCGCATTGAACCTATGCGTATGCCTACCGTTGCAGATGTCAATAAGCGTCGTCTGGAGAATTTCCGTAATCAGATCCTCGAGACGATTGAGGCCGGTGAGCTCGGTATGTATCTTGAAGTTGTTTCTGATATTCTTTCTGATGACTCCATTGAGCCTGAAATGCTGGCTGCAGCTCTTGCCAAGATGGCACAGCGCGGTAATGCTCTGTTGCTTGATGAAAACGGTCCTGAGCCTGAAATGCGTACTTTTGATGATCGTCATGACAGAAGAGAACGTCGTTTACCTTCAGCAGAGCCTGTACCTTTGCGTGATTTCCCGGATATGAAAATGGTGCGTTATCGTTTGGCAGTCGGTCATCGCGACGGTGTTAAACCAGGTCAGATTGTCGGAGCTATTGCTAACGAAGCGGATATGGACAGCAAATATATCGGCGAGATTTCAATTTTTGATTCATTCTCAACCGTTGATTTGCCTGAGGGTATGCCTGAAGAGACTAAGCGCGTATTGGCTGCTGCAAGAGTCTGCGGCCGCGCACTTGATTTAAGGGAGTATACCGCCGAGCCGCCGCGTCGTCGTCCGCCGCGTCACTTTGATGCTCCGCGCCGCGAAGATTTTGCAGATGAAGGCGAATATCGTCATGAGCCCGGTGATATTAACGGTAATAGCATTGATTATGATCCGCGCCGTTCCCGCCGTGATTTCCGTCCGCGTCGCAATGACTATGATCGCCGCTCTTCATTCAATCTTGACTTTAATCGTCCGCGCCGCAACGGCGGTATGCGCCGCAGCGGTTTCCGTCGCGACGGATTTTAAAATTGAATTGATTAAAGTAAGTAAAATTTGTTGAAATGATCCCGAATCTTGTAAATAAGGTTCGGGATTTTTTATAAAGAAAAACGGCAGGATGGTTGCCTGCCGTATTTTATTAATTGGTTCCGGAGAAAAGATTTAAACTTTTACCTCAATAACAAAGTGTAAATAAGGTGCTCTTTTGCAATAATTAAGCTTTTCTTATTATTTTTGCCATATAAAAGCCGTCAAAGCCCTCTGAAGGGTATAAAGTCTTATCTTCTAAAAGCTCGAAGGCTCCATTGCTATTTGCAATGAACTCTTTTACCTGCAGTTCATTTTCTGACGGTAAAATTGAGCAGGTAGAATAAACTACGATACCTCCCACTTTAACCATTTGTGAGTAGCGGCTTAAAATATCCTGTTGAATTTTTTTTAGTTCGATGATCCTCGGACGTAAATCTCGCCATTTGGAGTCAGGAGTACGGCGCAGTACGCCAAGACCAGAACATGGGGCATCAATGAGTACACGATCGGCATGATCGTATAGACGCTTTATAACTTTGGTTGAATCAATAACGCGGGTTTCAATGTTAAAGGCTCCGGCGCGACGCGAGCGCTTTTTAAGATCGTCAAGTTTCCAGCCTTCAGTATCTAAAGCAATAATTACGCCTTTATTTTCCATTATTGCGGCAAGCTGCAGGGTTTTACCGCCTGACCCGGCGCAGGCGTCGATTACGCGCATTCCCGGCTGAGCATCAAGAAAAGGCGGAATTAATTGAGATCCTGCATCTTGTTGTTCAAAAAGGCCTTCTTTAAATGCTGCAGTTCTAAATAATGCGGCATTTGAAGTAACTTCTAAAGCAGAATACACGCCTTTAACAGGACGGGTAACTACACCTTCTTCTGATAAAACATGACCTAAATTTTCGCGAGTTGTTTTTAACGCGTTAGCACGGATATAGCGGGACGGTTCTTTTGCCAAGGCCTTGCGTTCTTGTGGCCATTTATCGCTTAGCTCTTTTGTGCACAATTCATTTAGCCATACCGGACAGCCTTCGTTTAACAGCTCGTCTTCTTTAGCAATTTTTATGCGCTCTTTAAGTCCAGCTCTATCAAAACCTTCGGCATCAATATCAGGAAGAGGCCATTCTTGCTCGGCACAATATGCAAGAATTAACCAATTTATATGCCTTGATAAATCAGAAGGTCGTTTTAAACAGCAAACGATGGCGTAAAAAGATAAACGTCTGAACATGGCGTTTATCTGCTTAATTAAAAATCCTTGCTCAAGAGCTTGGATTTTAACTTTGGCAAACCAGTAGGCATAAGCTTTATCAAGAGGTTTTCCGTCAACTAAGACGGAGCTTAAAATGCTTTGGATAAGTCGAATTTGAAAAGGAGAAAAACCGAGACGTTTTACGGTCGTATCCTTAAACGGGCGATCATGCATGGTTTTTTTATCAGCATTTTTATTGAAAAAACGCTGACGAGGCTTACTTGTGTTCTTGCCGGCATTTGCTTTGCGGTTTATGCGCGGGCCTGATTTACTAAAATCACGCTTTTCCATTTTTTAATCCTTTTTTATTTTTACGGGCTACGGTTCCGAATCCTGAATGTTTTAATGAAAATCCTTCACGATTTATCCATACGTCAAGACCGTTTCTGACATTTCCCGCAACTACGGCAGCTGCACTGCTGGCACTTGAAAACTCAACATCTGAAGTAAACACAAAACAATTGTTTTCTTGATCAAGCTCAAGTTTGCCGCTATCTTTTAGCTGCTCTCTTAACTCGGTAACGTTAGCGGGTAAAGATTTCACGCAGATAAGCGCTGCTTTTGATCCTTTTAATATGACGAAGCTCGGTTTAAAACGGCGACCGCTAGGATATCCATGAGCGGTTATATGTTTTGCCGTCATGGTGTAAATTTCATGACCGGATAAAGAAGCGGTATTTTTTACCATACTCTTTAAGCCGACGAAAGCCTCATACGTATCAATCGGGATCACCGCATGAGTCTTTATGCCGTTACGGTCAAATAAAAAATAAATTTCTTTACTATTCATGACTTTTGTTATTGTTTTTAAAGCTCGGCAAGCTTAGCAGTCTTATTGGGGGAACACAAGCAAAATATCTTTTTATTTTGATATTTTATCAAAATGCCGCGACAAAAATCCGCAAGGTGAAAATAGATTGCGGGAAATAATTGCTTTCCCGCAGTTTTTTATTATTGGTGATAGTTTTTAAGGAAGCGCTCTAAGCGATCGCAGGCATCGTTAATGACTTCGACGGTAGGCAGAAAAACGATACGGAAATGATCGGGGGCCGGCCAATTAAAGCCGGTTCCCTGCACGATAAGCATTTTTTCTTGGCGCAGCAAATCAAGACAGAATTTTTGATCGTCTTTTATGTTGTAACGCTTGATATCAATTTTAGGGAACATATACAAAGCACCGTGAGGCTTAACTACAGAAATACCTTCAATGGCATTTAAGCGATTGTATAAAGCCTCTCTTTGACGATGCAATCTACCGCCCGGAACAATAAGCTCATTAATGCTTTGGTAGCCGCCTAAAGCAGTTTGAATAGCGTGCTGCAACGGAACATTTGCGCAAAGACGCATTGCCATCATCATCTTGATGCCGTCAACAAATCCTTTGGCACGGGCTTTGGGTCCTGTAATCATCATCCAGCCCTGTCTGAAGCCGCAGGCGCGGTAGACTTTTGATAAGCCGTTATAGGTAATAATGGTAACATCGTCGCATAAAGTACAAATACTGCGGTGAGCAACGTCGTCATAAAGAATTTTATCGTAAATCTCATCAGCCATGATGATTAGATCGTGACGACGGGCAATATCAATAAGTCCTTGCAAAAGCTCTGTACTGTATACCGCTCCGGTCGGATTGTTCGGATTGATGATCACGATTCCGCGGGTACGCGGAGTGATTTTCTTTTCAATATCTTGTAAATCAGGGAACCAGTTGGCCTGTTCGTCACACATATAATGTACCGCTTTTCCTCCGGCTAACGAAACTGCCGCAGTCCACAGCGGGTAATCAGGTGCGGGAACTAAGATTTCATCACCGTTATTAAGTAAAGCGGTCATGGTCATGGTAATGAGTTCGGAAACTCCGTTACCAATAAAAACGTCTTCAACGTCTACGTGCTTTAAACCTTTTTGCTGATAGTATTGAGCAATAGCTTTTCGGGCGGAAAAAATTCCGTTTGATTCACAATATCCTTGGCTTACCGGAATATTTCTTATAACGTCGCGAATAACTTCTTCAGGGGCTTCAAAGCCGAACGCTGCCATGTTGCCGATGTTAAGTTTCAGAATACGGACGCCTTCATCTTCCATGCGGCAAGCTTCTTGATGGATTTTTCCGCGGATGTCATAGCAAACATTGTCAAGCTTATGAGATTTTTCAATAAGTTTCATAATAAATCGGCTCTAAATTCAAAATGAGTGTCATCCATTGTAGCACTCAAAAAGAGTGTTGATTATCCTTTTTCTCAGAAAGCGTTGTGTAAAGATTACATGCAAAAGAATTTTTAGTGTATTGAAAATAATTCTTCGGCATTTTTGTACAAGATTAGCTCTTTGCAGGGACTTAAATCTTCTCTATCAAGCATTAAAAGAAGTTTATTTAAGTTATTTTTTATAAGTTCTGACGTGGTAAAAGAGAAATCGGCGCCATACATGATTTTGTCTGGTGCGGTAACGGTTAAAAGCCAATCTAAAAGATGAGGAGCCGGATTTCCCGACAAGTCAAAATACAGCTTAGCCACGCTTTGTCTGATATCGATATCCTGCATCAGCCCTTTAGGGATTAGAATTTTTGAAAGTCCTGTAAAGCGATCGTATATATTAGGAAGAAACGAACCGCAGTGAGGAACAATCCAGGAAATTTTCGGATAGCGCAGAATTACTCCGTTGCTTATTAAGTTTAAGACTGCACGAGTGGTATCGGCTAAAAATTCGTACAAAGGAACTGGACCTGAGGAGAAAATTCCTTCTTTAATCGGATCGGGACGGTGCGGGTGGATATTGCAGACGGAGGTTCTTTGATTAAGTTCTGCCATTAAAGGGTCAAGTTCTTTTGCACCTAAATATAATCCTCTGCTGTTGCTGGCAAATTTGATGCCGTCGGCTTTTAAAACATCAAGCGCGTAAATTGCCTCATTAATTGCAGCTGCAATGTTGGGTAGCGGCAGGCATGCCTGGAATTTAAAACGTTTGGGATATTTTGCTTTAACTTCAGCCATGCTTTCGTTTAAATGACGGCACATTTTTACCGATTCGTCATTAAAACCCGCAAAATACGGCTGCGGCGAGGATACTGAAAGTAAAGTCCATTCGATATTGCATTCATCCATAAGTGCAAGATGGTCTTGGGCATTCCATTGGGGCAAGGGAAAACCGTCTTCTAAAGATGCTCCGTGGCGAGCAATCAGATTTAAATACTCTTTGGTTGTGAAGTGAGAATGTACATCGATAATTTTGCTGATCATTATTTAATCCTTATGTTGTTTTTATCAAAAAAGATCAGCGGCTAAAACCC
>NZ_GL830968.1 GCF_000188195.1 Succinatimonas hippei YIT 12066 | reverse complement strand
CGGTTTTAGTCCAGGATTTTGTCCGCACCCCCTTGCTTTAATCTTCAAACTTCTCTTACAATACGCCTAAAATCAACTACTTTAAAATTTATACGGCTTTTTTATGGTTTTAATCGGTATCATCGCCAGCATTTTTGCGGCGATAGGACAGGCACTGAATTGCGCTTTAACTAAAGACTGTCAGGAAAAATACCATATATACGGTTTCAGGATGCTCATAGGTGCCCATATCGGGATGGGTTTTATTTTGTTATGGCCGTTTATCTTTTGTTCTTACTATACTTATTTTGAGTGGGAACATTTAATTGATTTGTTTAAAATCAATCTGCCTTT
Organism: Succinatimonas hippei YIT 12066; assembly: GCF_000188195.1. Classification (GTDB taxonomy): domain Bacteria; phylum Pseudomonadota; class Gammaproteobacteria; order Enterobacterales; family Succinivibrionaceae; genus Succinatimonas; species Succinatimonas hippei. The sequence goes on along the minus strand of NZ_GL830968.1, from coordinate 36,306 downwards.
TTTGTTTGCCCAATATTTTATGATGCAGTCCATAAGAGTCAGTGATGCTTCTATCGTTTCTCCTCTTTTAGTGCTCAAGATCCCGGTGCTTGCCGCAATTTCCATAGTTTTATTTAAAGACAGTTATGCAATCCATCAATATCTTGCCATTGCAGCAATCCTGCTTTTATCCTGGTATTTTTCATCTTTATCAGGACAAATAAAGATCAAGGCTCTGATTTTTGTTTTTTTGGCAAGTTCCTGTTATGTACTTTCGGATATTGCCATAACCAACTATGCTAAAAAATTTGCCGTTCATCCTATTGAACAAGTAATGATAGCCAATTGCTTTAACTATATAGCAGGAGCCCTCTTCTTCCTGCCTTGTGCTTTTATAAAGAAAGTAAAAGTTAAAGACGTATATAACTGTAAATATGTGGCGTTATCCTGGATCATTTCCGTAACGCTCATCGTAATGGGCTTTAATTTAAGCGGTTTAGTGTCCGGCACTATTATTCAATCTTTGCGCGGAGCCTTCGGCATTATCATCGCTTTGCTGTTTTTCCGTAACGAAATGGCAGATCACGGAGCAAGATGGCAGCTTAAAATTACAATCTCGATTTTAATGACTCTTGCAGTCGCTTCTTTCTATCTTTAAGCACGACGATGAGCTTTTTTATAAATCTCATGCATTCGAGCTGTTGCTACATGGGTATAAATCTGTGTAGTAGTAAGCGAGCTGTGTCCGAGCAAAAGCTGTACGGATCGCAAATCGGCATCATGATTTAACAGGTGCGTAGCAAAAGCATGACGAAAAGTATGGGGAGATGGAGCCTTAGACAGTCCGATCTTAGACGCATAATATTTAACCCGATACCAGAAGCCCTCTCGAGATAGCGGACCGACTCCTTTTCCCGACAAAAAAACATAAGGACATTGATTCTTAGGATCTTTGCTTATCCTGCCTTCCGCCAAATAGCGTTTTATCCACCATACGGCATTATCGCCAAGCGGAACCAGTCGTTCCTTATCTCCCTTACCGCGAATAATAAGATAACCGTCAACAAGATTTAAAGAATCAAAAGTAAGATTAACAAGCTCGCTTACTCGCAAACCGCAGGAATAAACCGTCTCAAACATCGCCCGATCTCTAAGTCCGACATCCGTATCGGTAGTAATTGCGTTAATAAACTCATCCACCGTTGCTTCGCTCATTATTTTAGGCAAACTTTGAGGAAGCTTGGGATTATCTATAAGAGACAAAGGATCGTCATCACGATAGTTCTCTAGCTTTAAAAAAGCTGAAAACGCACGCATAGAACATAAAAAGCGGGCCGTTGACCGAGCAGACAGCCGATCTTTTGCCGATGCTAAAAAACCTTCAATATCCTTACTTGAAAACTTGGCAGGCTCTACGCCTACTGAATCTAAATAACAAAAGAACTGATGCAAATCACTTAAATAAGCGGTAATGGATTTAGGCAAAAGACCGCGCTCTAATAAAAGATAATCTGTAAAATCCAAGCTCAGTCTGTTATTTTCAGACATTAAAGTTCCTCAAGACGCCTGAAAAAGTCATTAAAGAAACCTACTTCTTTGTCTGAAGCTTTTTCCACCGTGGCAAAATATTCATCATCGTCTTGAATAATACAGAACTGATAAACAGCATCTTCCTTAGGGAAATAACGCAACTCTTCAAATTGAGAATTAGGATTTAACTTCATGGGAGCAGATCCCGCCCTCATAACCCCCGGAGGGTAAGCATAACCGAAGTTACTGCCTTGCGACCAATTGTCATCGGCAAATTTAAAACGGTACGGAGTCCAGTCCGAGCGCAATGCTGCAAGCGTACAATACATACCCTCATCACGCTTTATAAGACGATTTGACGAAATCGCAGCATAGTCGTTCATTTCACCGCGCAAATAAATATCCTTTCCGTTTATTTTCATGGCATTTACGGAAATTAAATCAGGACCGGAAACCGAGCTGCAGGCCGACAGCATTGCAGCTGTCATAGCAAAGATCGAAGCTAAAACAGTACTTTTCACATTTATCTCCTTTTCCTCAATTATAGGGCAAAAGTTATCTGATGTAAGCACCTCTAACCGGTCTTATGCTTTATTCTTTGATCTTAAAAACAACCATAGCAGTCCACCGATATTTTAATTTTTCTGTTTAATTTTTTACCTGCAGCAAAAATACGGATCTTAACTATAGGCAACCTATTCCTGTATGAAAGTTTATACTTAAAAACAGCAAATTAACTTTACACATTATTTTTAAACAGACTGCTGCTTTTTTGCGCCCCCCTTGGAATATGCAATCGCGCAAATCGTACCGTTTGATTGTCTTAAATTAGAATTTAATATCATGATAGGAGCAAGCAAATCACTATCATTGCCGAATCTTAAAAATTAATGCACTAAGCTTGCATTGATTTTTTATTTAAACTTAGGATACCTGCCCTTTAAAGAACTTTTTAAACGCCTCATATAAATCCATTACTTTCTGCTGCAGGACTTGACTATGACAATACTCTTTTAAAATTTGCTTCCTCATGCACAGGAGATCCGATATCTATTATCCTGCAAAATATTGAGCAGCATAAAGCACCGGATTAAAACACGAGGATCTTCCCGCGATAATCTCCACCTTGAAGGACTGGGCTTTATCCGCTGATCTTTTTAGATAAAATCCTTATTCAGTACACGACAACATAAAGTATTGTATTACACAACAGTCAACAAAAATTTCAGCAATTTTCTGACAAATTTACAAGACATTAACTTTAACGCTTTATATCAAGCAACTTAAATTAACTGCCGAATAATAATTTAAAACCTATCCATGAAAACCCAACAAACGGCTATAATAAACAGTCAGCAAACGCTAAAAGCGTATCTTTAAAAATCAATACGGAAAGCTCCCGAGATAAGCCATGTCAGCAAACAGTAAACTTTTACATCATCCTTTGCGTATCGGAATTACGGGAGGCATTGCCTGCGGTAAGACTGCGGCATCAAGCGTTTTCAAAGATCTGGGGATAACCGTCATTGATTCAGATATCATCGCGCGTAAGGTGGTGGAGCCGGGATCAAAACTCTTACCTAAACTTATTGACACTTTCGGTAAAGAACTTCTTACTGACGACGGTTTTTTAAACCGTAAGCGTTTAAGAGAAATCGTTTTTTCCGACCCTAAAGCTTTAGCCTCCTTAAATGCTCTTATTCATCCTGCAATTCATGCAGAACTTGAAAAACAGGCCGATAAAGCCTCATCTGCATATACGGTTCTTGTTATTCCTTTACTTTTTGAGCATCATCTTGAAAACTTTGTCGATCGTATCTTAGTACTTGACGTTAAAGAAGAAACGCAAATTGAGCGCGTTATGAAACGGGACGGCTCGTCACGAGAAATCGCCTTAGAAATTCTTAAGAATCAGGTAAGCCGCGAAAAAAGGCGCGAACTTGCTGACGATCTCATAGAAACCGACGGTCTCTCTCTTAGTGAATTAAAAGAGCTCGTGTTAAACTTACATAAAAAATACTTAAAACTTGCCGCAAAGAGAAACTGATTTTATGTTGACTTATGATTTCCCCTTAAGCTCAAAATCACGTATTTATTTAAAATTCGAAACGTTATTTAAACGTATTGAAAACTGTAAGAATCTTGATTCTGAAGCAGAAATTTTGTGCATTACCCGCGGCGTTATTGATTTTATGGATATGCTTGACGGATCCGGTACCATTAAAATCGAAATTTTAAAAGATATCGACAGAATGGACAGCAAATTCAAGCAATGGGAGCAGGAGCCTGAGGTAAATACCGCTTTAATTAAAGATCTGCGCAAACAGCTTGCCGCAGCGCGCAGTACAATCGATCAGTTTTCAAGACAGCGTACCGTTCTTAAAAACGATCTTATTTTAGAAGGCATTAAACCGCGCTTTTTAACTCCGTGCGGAGTTAATAATTTCGATACCCCGCTTTTTTTGTTTTGGCAAAATCTGCCTAAAACCGAAAAACTTGAGACCATCAGCAAATGGCTTCATGAGCTTGATATTCTGCGCACTCCGATAACCACCATTTTAAAAATGTGGCGTCTTTGCTCTGAACCGCAAAAACGCATCGCCAAAAAAGGATTTATGCAGGAATCAGGAGATAACTGCGAATTTATTGAAATAAAATATCCTAAAACCGTACGCGCCTATCCTGTAGTAAGCGGTTTCCAATCAAGCATCAATGTCCGGTTTATTCCTTATGATAAAGGACAACGCTGCGGCGATATCGAATTTGAATTGACTTTCATTAAAGGAGCACTCTTGTGAGCTTAAAAGATTTACTGCCGCCCGGTACCTTTGATGAAATAGAATCAGAGGTCAAACACCATAAACAGACATCCCGCTTTGACGGCGATACTTTAAAAGTAAAATGCCCTATCTGCGGTAAAGAAATTATCTATTCAAAAGATAATCCGTTCCGTCCGTTTTGTTCCGAACGGTGTAAACTAATTGATTTAGGTGCTTGGGCAAATGAAGAGCGTACCGTAGCCGGACGCACGGTTAACGAAGACGAAGACGCCGATCTGTTAAACGATCCGAATTTGCCTAAACGTTTTGATAAAGAAGATAAGCAACTTTTTTAAGGATTAACCTTGGCACGCATCAAAAGAAAATCTGTCGTTTTAAGTGCTGTCGCAGCAGCGGTAGCTCTTGCGCTATATGCCCCGTGCCACTCTTTTGCAAACGACGATACCGAAAGTTTCAACGTAAAAACCGAAGTTAAAGAAACCACGGCACAAAGACATCTGCGTCTTACAAGCAGTCTTGCTACCGACACTATAATGGTTATGCAGGAAAACAGCTCACAAAAGTACCTGCAAAACCGCCATTTTGGCGACAGTGCCACTTTTCCTTTACGCTTATTTGCCAAACTTGAAAAAAATCCCTGGCGCCCGGCACCTTTCATGCCGATTTTAGAACGGGATCTGGAATGTTTTTACGGAGTTCCGTCATATAGAGTTCCTCAGGATTATGACGTCAACACCACCCCGATTAACGTCACAGCAGATACGCTTCAAGGAACCATCGATCAAAATCTGCTTTATAAGGGCAACGTCGTAATCACGCAGGCCGATGTGACCTTAAACGCCGATTCGACCGAATATGACCAAAACAGTACGACTTTAACGTCCACAGGCAATGTTTTATATAAAGCCCCGACCTACACTCTTTCAACAAAAAAACAGGTAACATCCAATCTGTCATCAAACATTACAACCGTACAAAATGCCGGCTACATACTAAACGGCTCTGTAGGAAGCGGGACTGCTGAACACTTGCAAATCGATGACGCCAACAAAACGGCGAATATTGACGGATTTACCTTTACCGGATGTCCGCCTGACGATAAGGTATGGGAAGTTACGGCCGGTGATGTAGAACTTATCCAAGGAGAATCTTTCGGCGAAGCGCACAATGCGACATTAAGAGTCAAAGGCGTACCCGTTTTTTGGACTCCTTATATTAATTTCCCGATATCAAATAAGCGCAAAAGCGGTCTTTTGTACCCGAGCATGTCTTATTCCTCATCAAAAGGATTTGATTATGCTCAGCCTATTTATTTTAATATAGCGCCGAACTATGACTATACTTTCACACCTCGCGTCATGGGTTTTCGCGGGGCGATGCTGCAAAATGAGTTCCGCTACATGCCGTTTGCCGGAACCCGCGGCGAAATAACTTTTGATTTTCTGCCAAACGACAGACGCTGGGATCTTGCCGGAGATAATCATCAGCGCTGGATGTTCGGCATCAAACATTTTTCAGGCTTTTTAAATAACGATTTAACTTTTAATATCGACTATAAGCGCGTTAAGCCTCACGATTATGATTATCTTTCCGATATCGGCTCCGATAATGCCCACGTCACCGATAATCATTTAGTACAAACTTTCCGCAGTGCCTACAATAAAGAAAAATATGATGTCTCGCTTGAACTGCGCAAATATCAAAGCCTTTTGCCTGATTACGCTTCAGTAATTAAGCCGTTCTCTATGTTGCCGCAGCTTAAGGCATCTTATTACGACACCTACGGAAATCTGTTTTTAAGAACCGACGGAGAGTTTACTTACTTTAACGCGCCCAATGAAAACCAATATCATAATTTCGGAGCTTCTCGTTTTCATCTGGAACCGTCGGCAAAATATCTTATTTACAATAACCGCGGTACGGAATTGTCCGCAGGCGGCCGTCTGTTCCTTACTCATTATGAGCAAGGAGATCTTAATGATTTACCAAGCCGCTACCGTAATCAATTAGGCTTTACTTCTTTTGATGACTCGGTAAACCGTGCTTTATACCTTATTGAAGTGCGCGGTAAAACCACCTTTGAACGTAAAGTATTTGACTTAAGACATACTCAGACTTTTGAGCCTGAAATTCAATATCGCTATATTCCTTATAAAAATCAGGATCACATCGGTCTGTACGATACTACCGATCGTCTTGAGGACTATTACTCAAACTTCTCGTTCCGTCACTTTGCCGGCATTGACCGCATCGCCGATACCAATGCAATTACGGTCGGCGTAACCAGCCGTATTCTTGATCCGCACGATCGTGAAATGTACCGTGTGGCTTTAAGCCAAACCTACAGTTTCGTGCCGACAAGAGTCACTCTAAATCCAAGTGATCCGATAAATCGCTACCCGAGTTCGCCTTTATCAGTAAGCATTGACGCAAGTCCTATTGAACCTTTAACCATGCACGCCATGGCTTCTTACGATAATGAAACTAATGAAGTTACCGCTTGGAACGCAATGAGTGAATATGCCACCCGCGACGGATTCAAAGCCCAAATAAGCTATCGATTTGCACAAGACGGCAACCGTACGCTCGACAGTCGTTATGTCGATTTAAAACAAATCGGTCTGCAGCTTGTTTATCCGATTACTCCTGACTTTAAGATCATCGGGGCAATGTACCGTGATCTGGAGCAGGCGGAAAATATCGATCGTAAAATTGCCCTGCGCTACGAGGACTGCTGCTATGCCCTTACTTTCATGTACGAAGACTACAACACTCCTGATTGGAGCGATTTGACGCGCGAGCATGAAAAACGCTTCGGCATTCAAATCGAGTTAAAAGGATTTGCCACTATCAACGTTAGCGGAGATGACAATCCTGCAAGTACCGATACGTACTTAATCGATCCGTTTAATCCGACTAACCTTAATCGTTAAAAACGGTATTTTGATGGTATATTTAGTAAAAAGTAAAAAAGGATTCAACATGTTCGGCAAAAGAATAGCTCTTGCGTTAACCGCTGCTTTAGGAATTGCCTTTAACGCCAATGCTCAAACTTTAGATACGACTGCTGCCGTCGTAAATAACGATATTATTCTGACCAGCGAACTTGATGCCATGCAAAAAGAAATGGCCGCAAATTTCGCCTCCCGCGGACAGCAGGTAAGTCCGGTTAATGCAAGAAAAGCAGCGCTTGAGCAGCTTATCACTAAAAGTCTCATTTTGCAGCAAGCTAGAACTCACGGCTTAAATCTTAATGATATGCAGCTTGATCAAGCCCTGGAACAGTTTGCCGCACGTAACGGCGTCAGCGTCAAGACGCTCTTAGATCAAATGGGCCCCGGTCTTAGCGAAGCTGCGCAGCGTGAAAGATTCCGTGAAGATTTGATTATAGGCGAAGTCCGCCGCAATCAGGTAAGAAACCGCATTAAAATCTCTGATAGTGAAGTAAAACTTCTTGCTAAAAATCTTAAGCAATTAGGATCTGTAGAGCCGAGCTACCATCTGTCGCAGCTTATTGTCCCTCTTGCTGCAAACGCAACTTCAGCTCAAGTCCAAAGAGCAGTAAATACCGTTGACAAAATCAAAGCGGATCTGAGAAAAGGTGCAGACTTTAATGATTTAGCCGCTCTTTATACCCAAGGTTCACTTGCCGCCCAAGGCGGAGATCTCGGATATATTCCCGAAAGCCGTGTACCTGTTCCTTTTTTACCTTCTCTTTTAAAATCCAAACCCGGTGCCGTTATCGGTCCGATTCGCTCACCTTACGGACTGCACCTTATTAAATACGTAGGCGTAACCGACGGCGCCGTCAAAACAATTACGATGTATGACGCAAGCCATATTCTGCTTACAACCTCTATTGTTTATCCCGATGAAACAGCCGTTAAAGAGCTTAACCTCTTACGTGATGAGATTTTAAAAGGTGCAATAAGTTTTTCCGACGCCGCCAAAAACTTCTCTGAAGATCCTGGATCGGCCATTAACGGCGGAGATTTAGGCTACGCTACTCCCGACAGATACGATCCGGCTTTCGCCGCTGCTATGGTGCGCTTAAAACCGGGGGAAATCAGTGAGCCCGTCCGCTCCTCATTCGGCTATCATTTAATCAAATTAAACGATATTAAGACCGATCTTGATTCAGACGCTTCCTATGAAGATCAAGCGCGTAATCTTATCTTCGAACGCTTGTTCAGAGAAGAATCAATCGCCTGGGAAAGAGAGTTGCGCGATACCGCATATATACATGTCTCCGATCCGACTCTGTTAAACGCCGGAATCGATATCGATCAGGAACAAAACACTTCTTCAAATAATGGCTAATCGTATTGTAATTACTCCGGGCGAGCCTGCAGGCGTCGGCCCGGAGCTGATGTATCATCTTGCTCAAAAAGACTTTGATGACCAAATCGTCATTATCGGTTCAAAGTCTTTACTAAAAGAACGTTTTGACGCTCTTAATCTTAAAGTTGCATTTAAAGACTTTGATAAAGATACCAAGCCTTCTCCATCACCAAAAGGAGAACTTACCGTCTTAAATGTTGATCTTGCCGTTCCGTCAGTTCCCGGAAAGCTCGATCCTAAAAACGCTTCTTATGTTTTAAAATGCCTTGATATCGCTAACGATCTCTGCATAACCGATAACGCACAGGCGCTTGTAACCGGTCCGGTTTCCAAAGCTGTTTTGGATTCCGGCTCATTGCACTTTACCGGACATACCGAATATCTGCAGCAGAAATCTCAGGTAAAAAAAGTCGTCATGCTCCTTGGCAGCCGTGAACTGCGCGTTGCTTTGGCCACAACCCATTTACCTTTAAATGAAGTCAGCAAAGCCATCACCAAAGAATCGCTTACTGAAGTTATTTCTATTTTGCATCACGATCTTAAAGAAAAATTCGGCTTTGAAGATCCTTTAATTTATGTTGCAGGGCTAAACCCTCATGCAGGTGAAAACGGACACCTCGGCACTGAAGAAATTACCACCATCATTCCTGTTTTAAACGAATTGCGTAAGCAGGGAATGAAACTTGAAGGCCCTTACCCTGCCGACACTCTTTTTCAGCCTAAGTATTTAAAAAATGCCGCAGCTTTTTTAACCATGTATCACGATCAGGGACTGCCTGTTTTAAAATACGCAGCATTCGATCACGGCTACAACACCACCTTAGGTTTACCTTATATAAGGACTTCTGTCGATCACGGAACAGCTTTGGATCTTGCCGGAACCGGTAAGGCAGATCCGGGCTCGCTTTATGCTGCCGTAGATCTTGCTTCTTTCATGGCTCGCGCTCGGAGAAAATAATGGCTCTACCACCGCCCCATCTTAAAGCCCGCAAACGCTTCGGGCAAAACTTTCTTGTTGACGATTTTATTATCGGCGCTATTGTCGATGCCATTAACCCTAAAGAAGGCGATTATTTAGTTGAAATCGGTCCCGGACATGCAGCCTTGACCCGTCCTGTACTTGAACGAGCCAAAGCCCTTACTGCAATTGAACTTGATAGGGATTTAGCAGCGATTCTGCGTTCCGACCCTTTTTTAAAAGGACTTACGTTAATTGAAGCAGACGCTTTGAAAGTAAATTTCGAAGCATTGCCTGGATCCGGAGATCTGCGGGTTTTCGGTAACCTTCCCTATAACATTACCTCTCCTATTATTTTCCACCTGTTGTCACAGCGCGGAATCAAAGACATGCACTTCATGCTGCAAAAAGAGGTAGTTGACAGATTATGCGCGGGTCCTCATTGTCGCGATTACGGTCGTCTTACCGTCATGGTTCAATATCATGCCGAAGTAATTCCTGTTTTGGATGTTCCTCCGGAAGCTTTTCGTCCGCGCCCTAAAGTAAATTCTGCCGTAGTAAGACTTAAACCTAAGAATTTGACTGATGACGAACGTGCTTTAGCTCCTTTTCTCAACACTGTTGCATTAAACGCATTTAATACCCGAAGAAAGACTTTGCGTAATTCCTTATCAACGTTATTTTGCACCGAAGAAATGCAGGATCTTAATATTGATACCACCTTACGTGCAGAAGATTTAAATCTTGCGTCTTTCGTCGTTTTAGCCAAAGCTTTGCGTGATAAAAAGCTAAATGAGGAAACGATATAATTAATGGCAAATATTAATCATCCGCTTACCGAGCTTTATTTAAGAAACCATGATCTGCTGCAGGGAAAAGATGTCGTTTTTGCAGGTGACATCGATTCCATGCAAGTTCTGCACCTTGCAAAAGGTTGTAAAAGCGCAGTATTTATCATTGATAATTATGCAATTGCCTGCCAGTGCGCCGCCGCTCTCGGCAAAACTCTCAATCATGAAATAAATCAAAGCGTCACCGTAGGTTTTATCTCTGTAATTTTTGCTCCCCTTACCTTAGCTGCAGAAAAAATCACAAAATTTTCTTGTCTTACTCTGTTTTTAAGTAAAGCCAAACAAAAAAGTGCTGAAATTTTAAGATCGTTAGCTCCCAAACTTGAACAAGAGAGCCTTATCCTTATTGCCGGGAGTAATGACGGCGGCGGCAAAAGTGCTGACGGACTTTTAAAAGAATGCGGAGAGCCTTATAAAGTTGACACCGCACGTAAATGCACCCTTTTTGCAGTAAAACCTGCTTCCCCCTTTTCACCCTTAAAAGCATGTCCCGATATTTGCTATGAAAATTTGCAATTAAAGCAAAAGTACGGAGTGTTCTCACAAGGCCGCGTCGATGAAGGAACTTCGCTGCTGCTTAAAAACCTTCCGCAGAATTTAAACGGATTAAAAGCTCTTGATTTAGGCTGCGGCTGCGGCATTATCGGTCTGTATCTTGCTAAAAAAGGTGCAAATGTCACCTTTAGTGATATAAGTGCCGAAGCTTTGTTTTTGGCTGAGTTGAATGCCAAAGAAAACGATCTTAAAGAAAGCTGCGAGTTTAAAGCATCTTTCATGCTTGATGACGCGCCTGGCTTTGATGTTATCGCCACTAACCCGCCTTTTCATGAAGGTATCAAAAAAGCCGAGAAAGTCACTCTGGAAATGATAAAAGAAGCCCCCAATCATCTTAACAAGGGAGGTGCTTTATATCTTGTAGGCAATAGCTTTTTAAATTACGGACCGACACTTGAAGAGGCTTTTGAAAAAGTAACAGTGATTGAAAGCAATAAACGCTTTAGCGTATTTAAAGCATCAAATTAATAATCAGGCACCTTTTGTCAGGTGCCTGTCTTTTTACTTAAACTTAGGATACTTTTTTATAATAAGATACACTCACATCATATACTTTATAATCTATAAAAGATTTAATGTTAGACATATCTTCATGCGTTGAACTTTTCTTGTCACGAATAGCTTTTACCGTATATTTATAAGTAGTATTTAATACAGCTAAATCTGCATTAAGTTTATGACCTAAACTTTCTATTTTAACTTTGTCTGATGTAGGGAACAAATTAGGCTCTCTACGTTTAAAAGTCTTATTTTCTATAAGTACATAACCGTCAGCCGCCAGATCCTGCAAATTCACAGCATTGATATCTACTACTTTTAACTCATCGGCCATGGTTAAACCTGAAGATAACGCTAAAGAGATGCCGCCGCAAAGAATTAACAGTTTCTTTAAATGCATCGTTTTTCCTCCTTTAATGCATTAACGATGCTTTCATTGTAAAAACAAACGTTTACGGCAAAGAACACAAAGACCAAATGTGTCAAAATAAAAAGACATCACTTTAAATTTTAAAAATTTTTTAGACTCTCAAAAATTACGTCACAGGCCTTCTCTTCATTTAAAAACGGATGGGTTTTATTTCCCAATCTGACAAAATCAATATAGCCAAAAAGTAAGGTATTAATATAAGAAGCGGCGACATTCAAATTGATCTTGTCTGGAAGCTGTCCTTTTATTACTGCATTTTTAAGCGCAGACTTTAATCTCTCATGCCTTAACGCAATTAAAGCAGCAAATTCTTGTCTAAGTGTTTCATTCGAATCAAACTGCAATGCTGCAGATTCAACAAAACGAAACACCTTTTTTTCCATTAGCTCTAAAACCTCATTTTGAGTATGTAATAAAACCCACTGTTTTATTAAAGACATAGGATCTTGAGTGGTTGGTTCGGCTGCCTGCTTTAGCAGCGTAAAGACCGATCCTCGTTCCGAAAGATATGAACAAAGTTCACAAAGCAGTGTTTCTTTATTAAAAAAGTGCCAATATATTGAACTTCGCGAAACTTTTGCCAACTTGGCAATATGTGCAACTCCAGTAGAATCGAATCCGCGTTCTGAAAACAGCTTGAATGCCGCCTTTAAAATTCTTTCTTTTACCTCAGAAGACTCTTGATGCGATTTATTTGCCATATGAACGCCCTTAATCTATAACTACTAAAATTGACAACTTTCTGCTCGATCCTTTAACAAAATTAATACCACGATCAGCCAAATTTTTTATTATATTTCTTTAATAAATATCTTCGGCAAAAATTGAGTAAATAAGAAAAATGCAATTTGAAAAAATTAATTTGAATACCTTGCACGAAAAGCATTTTTTCTCCAATATTCCCTATACTTACAGCATGACCGTCAAATTAGACATCACAAACATAAGAAAGCAAAAAATTAAATTGTACCCGGCTATACTCTATTACATTACTACCATCATGAATCGTCATGCGGAATTTAGAACATCTTTTTTGACGAGAACAATAAATTAGGCGTCTACAGTGACATGAGGCCCCTGCTATACGATCTTTCATAAAGACGCTGAAACATTTTCTAATCTATGGACTGTTTACTCGTCAAATATTGAAAAATTTTGAGCAGAATACGAAAACGATATTTTGTGCTACGGAAAACAAAAAGAAATGTTGGCAAAACCAAATCTACCAAGCAATAACTTCTGTGTCTCAATGATACCGAGGGCGACGTTTGAAGGATTTAACTTAAACCTGCAAAAAGGATATGACTATTTAAAACTAATTTTCACCATGGAAAAATATTATGAAGGAAACGGGCATACTCTCATTCCTTTAACGATTCAGGTTCATCACGCCGTATGCGATAGCTTTCATGTCGGTCATTTTGTAAATGAATTACAAGAATTAATAAGATTCCTTTAGAAAAGGATATTTGACTAAAGTACGGATTAATTTTTTCACTTAAAAAGAAAAATTCCGGCAAGACTTTCTCTTGAGTAGGCTTTGATATTAACAATTCCTGAATGATTTACAGATTTTTAAAAGGCTGCAAACTTATAAACCTTACCCAAAATAAAAACCTCACAATGTCACTACAATGATATTGCGAGGTTTTTTATTATTTACCTTAATTAAAGGCAAATATTAATTTACCGGACTGATAAGGCCTGCGGATTCCGGCAGATACAAGGAGAACCACGGAACCAAAGTTACGAGAACCAAAGCCACGATAAGAGCAAAGAAGAACGGCAACAATCTGGTAAATACGGATTCAATAGTCTCACCTGCCACTCGACATCCGGTAAACAGAATCGGTCCTACCGGAGGAGTAATAGCACCTAATGACAAGTTAAATACCATCATTACACCGAAATGAACCGGATGTACACCAAGCTGCATGGCAACCGGCAAGAAGATCGGAGTAAAAATGAGTACGGCAGGAGCCGGATCCATGACGCATCCTACAAGCAGCATGATAACCATCATACCGAGCAGAATTACTGACGGAGTATCGGCAAAATTAATAAGAGCCGTTGCAATCATGTTCGGGATCTTGGCATAAGCCAAAACCCAGCCTAAAATTGCGGAAACACCGATAAGGAACACAATAAGAGCAGTGGTCTTAGCGGTGCTGAGCAGCATTGCCGGAACATCCTTCCAGTGGAATGAACGATAGAAGCCTGACAAAATAGCCGAGTACACCACCGCGACGCACGATGCTTCCGTCGGAGTAAACCAACCTGAAATAATACCGCCGATAATGATGATAATAAGCAATATTGCAGGAATAGCTTCAATCAATATCTGCAAACGGGTTCCCCAGCCGCTAATCGGTTGTGCCTTATACTTCAATTTCCAAGCATAGTAGGCAGTTACGATAATAACTGCAAGGCCCCACAAAATTCCCGGCAAATAGCCTGCAACGAACAATGCGGCAACGGAAACACCGCCAGATGCCAAGGAATAAATAATGAAGATGTTGGACGGAGGAATAATCATGCCTGACGGAGCGGAAGCGATGTTAACGGCTGCGGACAAACGCGGCTCGTAACCTTCCTTCTTCTCAATCGGGAGCATGACAGATCCGATAGCAGCTGCTGCGGCTACACCGGATCCGGAAATAGCGCCGAACATCATATTAGCTACGGTGTTGGTATGAGCTAAAGCGCCCGGAATAAAGCCGATGAATACTTTAGCCAAATTAATCAGCTTTTGCGCGATACCACCGGTGTTCATAATAACGCCTGCTAAGACGAAGAACGGAATGGCAATAAGCGCAAAGCTATTCATACCTGAGTAAATACGTGTTGCAGAAACCAAAGTCGCATTCATGCCTAAAATGGCACCCATCGACAAAACGGAACCTACACAAATACTGGTACCGATAGGGCATCCGATAATCAACAAGATCGGAGTAAGTACCAAAAGATAAATAAAAATATCTGCAGTTGCGGACATATCTCTTACTCCCTATTGAGCCTTCAAAGCATCTTTACCGGCAAGCAACACTTTTATTGAAGACAATACGTTATATATTGCATAAAAAACAATGAAAGCACCGGCAATAGGAACTACTGAATAAATCTGACCGATCTTAAGCCACAGCATTGCGGCATTGGTCTGGGACATAGCGTTCTGAGCGATGTGATAACCGCCGTAGGTCAAAACCAGCAAAGCCATTCCTAAAGTAAAAAGCTCACTGATAATGACAAGAATATTTGACCAGTAAGGGCCTAACTTTTCAGGAATAAAATTAATATTCATGTGGCCCTTTTCGCCATAAAGCAAAGCGGAGCCGAGCATTGCCGTCCACACGAAACAAATATTAGCCAACTCTTCAGAAATTGCGCTCGGATCCTGCAAAACAAAGCGGGAAAAAACCTGCCATGAAACCAAAACTACCATAGCGCCGCACAAAAAGATGCAGAGGACTTTTAATATATTGTCCAAAAAGCGCTTTATCTTGGTTAAAAATTCCATAATTTTTATCCTTGACGTTATTCAACAAAAAGGGGGCTTTTGACCCCCTTTTTTAAGTCATTTACAGTTCAAAATTAGAGGTCGCGGGATTTCTGAACTGCCTCATAGAGTTTCTTAGCAGAGTCGGTTGAAACCTTCTCATCGATAAGAGGCTGTACGGCTTTCTTGAAGGCATCCTTATCAGCTTCGATAACCTTGGTGCCCTCTTTCTTGGCTTTCTATAAAGACTTGGAAACTTCCTGCTGGAACATTTCAAACTCGGTATCAACCAAAGCATCGATGTTGTCAGCAAAGAACTGCTTGACA
This sequence comes from Succinatimonas hippei YIT 12066, assembly GCF_000188195.1. Lineage (GTDB taxonomy): Bacteria > Pseudomonadota > Gammaproteobacteria > Enterobacterales > Succinivibrionaceae > Succinatimonas > Succinatimonas hippei. Next base: position 20,561 of record NZ_GL830968.1, on the reverse strand, counting down.
TTGTCAGGCAGACTGTTGAAGTAAGCGGTGTTGGTAACAATGTAATCAGGCATCATCAAATGGCCGGTCAAGTTGTAGATCGGGCCGACTTCATGCTGCTTTAATGCATAGTAAGTAACTTCGTTGTTCTCAGCACCGTCCAAAACGCCGGTCTGAATAGCGGTGTAAACTTCGCCCTGTCCCATAGGGGTACCGGTACCGCCCATGTAGTTCAACATCTTAACCATGGTGTCGGACTGCATTACGCGGATCTTAAGGCCGGACAAATCAGCAGGGGTTCTGACTTCTTTGTTCTTGGTGTAAACGTTACGGGTTCCGGAGTACATTGCGCACAAAACGGTGATGCCCTGGTTTTCCAGAGACTTAAAGAGATCGCCGACAACAGTCTTATCTTTAACTACGCGCTGTAAATGCTTGTAATCTTTGAAAACGTACGGAAGGTTAAACACGGCAAAATCAGGGTTCCAGTTCTCAAGCAGAGAGCCTGCTACGAGGGAGAAAGGAAGAGCGCCGTTCTGAACCATTTCGATAGTTTCTTTCTGAGAGCCTAACAACTCGTTAGGGAAAATCTCGATTGACCACTCGCCGCCGGTAGCTTCCTTGAGCTTATCGGAGAACTGAGCGATAGAACGATACTCCGGGTGATCTTCAGGCTGGTTGAATGCAAGATTCATAACATCAGCTGATGCAGGTGCAGTTGCAAACAAAGCAGCGGTTGCAACGGCAGTAGCTGCCAATACACCAAATTTTTTCATAAATAAAGCCTCCATAATTTAAGATGGGACAATTATGAAAGATCAGATCTTTTGACTCAAGCTACTTTTTACTAATACATAGACCATTTCACATTTTTTAATGCTTTTTTTCGCAAACATTTACGCATATCAAGTTTTAAACGAGAGATATGATCTTTATTTTTAAAATAAAACTTAAATCATAGATAATTTTTTATAAGCAATTAAACTTTTATATGTATATGGTGTAAATTTTTCAGCGAGGTAAGGCTATGTCCGGTGTTTTAGCTATGGTGCTGGCCGGCGGAGAGGGCACTCGTCTAATGCCCTTGACCAAATCCCGCAGTAAGCCATCCGTTCCATTTGCCGGCAGTTACAGGCTTATTGACTTTGTTTTAAATAACTTTGTTAACTCAGGCATTATCCGCATTTACGTCATTACTCAATACAAATCCCAATCTCTGTACATGCATCTTAAAAACGGCTGGTCGGTATCTGGCATTCCCAATTGCTTTATCGATCCGATTCCGGCCCAGATGAGAACAGGCAAAGACTGGTACAAAGGCACTGCCGACGCCATATACCAGAATTTAACCTTCATAGAAGAACAATTCCCTGATGACGTGTGCGTGTTCGGCTCTGATCATATTTATAAAATGGACATTAGACAAATGCTCCATTTTCATACTGTAAATAAGGCGGATCTGACAGTAGCCGCAATCCGTATGCCGTCAGAAGATGCCGCCGGACGCTTCGGCATTATAGAGGTAGATGAAAACGGTCGTATGATTAGTTTTGAGGAAAAACCTAATCACCCCAAAGAAATCCCGGGAGAACCAGGATTCAGTCTTATTTCAATGGGCAATTACATCTTCAAAAGTAAAGTTCTTTGTGACGAATTGCAAGATGATGCACTAAACCCAAAGTCATCACACGACTTCGGCAAAGACATCATTCCCAAAATGTTTCCTAAGGGAAAAGTTTTTGTTTATTCTCTTTCAAACAACAAAATAAGCGGAGAAACTCACAGTGCATACTGGCGCGATGTAGGAAGCATTGATGCCTATTGGAATGCACACATGGACTTGCTTGCGGACAATCCGGAATTTTCTCTTTTTAACCTTAAATGGCCGCTTCACACTTTCTACCCGCCTTTACCGCCGGCCTCGTTTAATGAAACGGCAAACAACCACTCATTGGTTGCAAAATCGATGATCTCAGCGGGATGCTACTTAAAAGGAGCAAACATTGTTCAATCAATCTTAGGCTTTAGATGCTTTGCCGATGACGGAACCAGAATAAGTCAAAGCGTTCTTATAGGAGACGTTACCATCGGGAAAAACTGTCGCATTCACCGCGCAATAATCGATCGCGATGTCACAATTGCCGACGGTTTCTCTTTGGGCATAGACCCCAAAGCTGATGCAAAACTTATAGATCCTAATAATAAATCGGGGCCCACCCTTTCCCATGGAGGAATCATCGTAATACCTAAAGGAATGCGACTGGGGTTTTAAATAATTACTAAAGTTTTTGTTACAATCACTCATATGCGCAGTTAGCGCCGTTGGATTTAAGAGGAAATATTTTGAAAGTACTATTCTTAGCTTCCGAAGTTGCCGGTTTAATCAAAACCGGAGGTCTGGCCGACGTGGCAAAATCCCTGCCGGCACAGCTTAAGGCCAATGGGCATGATGTCCGTATTGTGATGCCGTGCTACAGCGTAATCAAAGGATCTTTTGACAATAAAATCATCGGCACAGGAACATTGAATCCCGGCTCATCCTTGCAAATGGATTACGCAATCCGCCAAACCTTCACCTCTGACGGTGTTGAAGTTTGGATGCTTGATTACCGCCGTTACTACGAGCGCACGAGCATCTACGGAGATAACAATCAGGCGTATTGGGATAACGGAGAACGCTTTGCTTTCCTGGCATCTGCCGCATTGGATGCAGCCAAAGTTCTGAATTTCTCACCGGACATCGTTCACTGTAATGACTGGCACACTGCCATTGCTCCGATGATTTTAAGAATAAAATACGGCGGAGATAAATTCTTTGACAAGACCCGTTCCGTCCTGACTATTCACAACGGTGCATTCCAAGGCGCTTTTGATCGCAATCAGATAAGATATGTTCCGGAAATATTTCATGTCTACAACGACATGATTGTCAACGGCTCTTATATAAACTTTTTAAAATGCGGTGTTTTCTACGCTGACAAAATCAATACCGTAAGTCCGGGCTACGCTTCAGAGCTTACCACTTACTTAGGCGGTCACGGCATGGCGCAAAACTATCAGGCCAGAGCTGCTGATCTTTGCGGCATTGTAAACGGTTGTGACTACGGAGATTGGGATCCTAAAGTTGATCCTCACATTACCGTGCGTTATGACGTTAATACCATGGAAGAAAAAATCCTCGGTAAGTATCTGCTACAGCGTAAAATCGGTCTGCAAATGGGAGATATTCCTTTGTACGGTATGGTCGCTCGCCTTACCGATCAAAAAGGAGTCGGCATCCTAATTCCGATTTTGGATAAATTCCTGTGTCATAACGTCCAATTAATCATTGAAGGAACCGGTGATCCTAACTTTGAACGTCAAATGACAGAAATCGCCAAGAGACACCCCGGTAAAATGGTGTTTAAAGGAGTTTACGACAATGAACTTGCGCACCAAATCGAGGCCGGTGCTGACTTCTTCTTAATGCCGTCAATCTTCGAGCCCTGCGGCTTAAATCAGATCTACTCTTTAGCTTACGGTACTCTACCTATCGTACGCGGTGTAGGCGGTCTTAAAGACACAGTTATAGATTACGATTCCGACAATAAAAACGGCACCGGATTTATTTTCGAAGAGCCGAGTCCTGAAGAGCTTTTGTCCTGCTTAAGACGTACTTTGATTTTCTACTACGAAGATCAAAATGAAATGCAGCGTATTAAACGTAATGCAATGAATATGCGTTTTAGTTGGGAGGATTCTTGTAAGAAATACGAAGCCCTCTACGCCGACGCGGCTCAAAAGCCAAAATGGTGGTAATTTAATAATTATGCCGCACAAAGCGGCATAATTATTAAAATAAAAAAAAGCGCGAATTTTTTAAGATCCGCGCTTTCTTATTGCAAACTTTAAATTTTATCTATTAAGCATTTAAAGCTGCACGAGCCTGATCGGCAATTGCCTTGAATGCTGCCTTATCATTGATTGCAAGCTCGGAAAGAACCTTACGGTCAATTTCGATATTGGCTTTCTTCAAACCGTTCATGAACTGGCTGTAGCTCAAATCGTGCTGACGGGCAGCAGCGTTGATACGAACAATCCACAGTTCACGGAACTGACGCTTCTTCTGGCGACGATCACGATATGCATATTGACCGGCTTTAGTAACAGCCTGGACTGCAACACGATAAGTACGTGAACGAGCACCGTAATAGCCTTTAGCGGCCTTCAGAACCTTCTTATGACGGGCACGTGCGGTTACACCGCGCTTAACTCTAGCCATTTGTCAAATCCTCCTAAGCGTAAGGTAACTGGCGCACGATTGCGCGAATGTTTGAAGAATGAACATAAGTCATCTTGCGTAATGCACGCTTGCGCTTACGGGTCTTCTTGGTGAGGATGTGACGCAAGTTCTGGTGACGGCACTTAAAATGTCCGCTACCGGTTTTCTTGAAGCGCTTTGCAACGCCTCTGTCGGTCTTCATTTTGACCTTGACTTTACCAGCCATTTAAATACTCCGCATTATTGAGTTAAATGAAGCAGCAGGAACTCTTACGAGATTTTATACCCTGCAACTATTTCTTTTTAGGGGCCAGAACCATCGTAGCCTGACGGCCTTCTACTCGAGAAGCCGACTCTACGGTAGCCAGACCGCGTTCAGTGCAGAGATCATTCTCTACACGCTTGAGAACATCAAGGCCTAAGTGCTGATGCGCCAATTCACGTCCGCGAAAACGCAATGTTACTTTAGCCTTATTGCCGTCCTCAAGGAAGCGAATCAGGTTGCGTAGTTTAACCTGATAATCGCCTTCATCGGTGCCAGGACGGAATTTAATTTCCTTGACCTGGACAACCTTTTGCTTCTTCTTTTTCTGATCTTTGCTCTTTTCGTAGAGGTACTTACCGTACTCGATCAAGCGGCATACAGGAGGATCAGCATTAGGGCTGATTTCAACCAGATCTACGCCGGCATCTTCAGCCATACGCAGAGCTTCAACCGTGGGCATAACCCCGATCACTTCATTCTCCTGGTTCAAAAGACGCACTTCACGGCATCTGATGTCACCGTTAACCCGGTTCTTAAGCTGAGGCTTACCGGTCTTCTTGATGTTGTTTATAGCATTATCCTCTTACTAAAGAAATCACAAAAAGAATCACAAACAAAGTCCGAAACAAATTCCGGACTTTACAAAAACCAAATAGGTTAAGTGACTCTTACCTATTCTTTACCCTCAGTGGGCACAAGATTGCGCGATATGATATCTGATTTAATCATTTTTATCAAGTCATCAAGCTTCATCGCACCTAAATCTTGTCCCTTTCGTGTGCGGACAGCGACCATACCCGACTCAGCTTCACGATCTCCGCAAACCAGCATGTAAGGAACATGCATTAAAGTATGTTCACGGATTTTGAAACCTACCTTGTCATTGCGCAAATCTGATTTAACGCGAATACCTGCTTCATCAAGCTTTTGAGCTACCTGCTTCACATAATCGACCTGTCCGTCGGTAATGTTCATCACCACAGCCTGAATCGGAGCAAGCCAGGTCGGGAAGCTGCCGGCAAATTCTTCAGTTAAAACGCCTAAGAAACGTTCAATTGATCCGAGCATCGCGCGGTGAATCATAACCGGAGTATGCTCCTGATTATCTTCACCGATATAATGAGCGTCCAAACGTGCAGGCAAGGAGAAGTCAAGCTGAACAGTTCCGCACTGCCATGCTCTGTCTAATGAGTCATGCAAAGTAAACTCAATTTTAGGTCCATAGAAAGCTCCTTCTCCTGGCTGCAGCTCATACTCAAGATTATTGAGCTTTAAAGCTTCAACCAAATCGGCTTCTGCTTTATCCCAAATTTCATCAGAGCCGATACGCTTTTCAGGACGGGTGGATAATTTAACGTCAACCTTAGTAAAACCGAAATTGCTGTAAGTATCGTAAACCATACGAATGCAGTCACTTACTTCGGTCATAATCTGATCTTCGGTACAGAAAATATGGGCGTCATCCTGCTCAAAAGCACGAACACGAAGCAAACCGTGCAAGGATCCTGACGGCTCGTTGCGATGGCAATTACCGAACTCGGCCATGCGGATCGGAAGGTCACGATAAGAGCGGGTACGTGAATTGAAGATCTGAATAGCACCAGGGCAGTTCATCGGCTTAATCGCATAATCGCGATTTTCAGATGAAGTCGTGAACATGTTTTCTGCATACTTATCCCAATGTCCGGATCTCTCCCATAAGACTCTGTCCATAATCTGCGGAGTCTTAACTTCAATGTAATGATACTTATGCAGCATTTCGCGCATAAAGTTTTCAATTACGCGATAAATGGTCCAGCCGTCGTTATGCCAGAACACCATGCCCGGAGCTTCCTGCTGGAAGTGGAACAAATCAAGCTTTTTGCCCAAAACACGGTGATCACGCTTGGCTGCTTCTTCACGCTTTTTAAGATAAGCCTTGAGCTCATCTTTGGTTGCCCATGCGGTACCGTAAATACGCTGCAGCATCTTGTTTTTGGAGTTGCCGCGCCAATACGCACCGGCAAAATGGGTCAATTTGAAATTCTGGCAAAAACCCATGCGCGGAACATGAGGACCGCGGCACATATCAGTGTACTCAAGGTGATGATATAAAGCAGGATGATCAGCCTTATCGATATTCTCTTCAAGAATCAATTTCTTGTAAGGCTCATTACGTTCATCAAATACCTTATAAGCCGTATCCCAATCAACAACTTCTTTAATGACTTTATAATCGGTCTTGGCAAGCTCATGCATCTTGGCATCAAGAGTTTCCATATCCTCAGCAGTAAGCTTGTGATCTAAATCGACGTCATAATAAAAACCGTTATCAATGACAGGACCGATAGCCATCTTGGTTTCAGGCCACAACTCCTTAATGGCATGACCGAGCAAATGAGCACAGGAGTGACGAATAATCTCTATACCGTCTTTATCTTTAGGAGTGACGATTTCAACTTTTGCATCATGCTCAATTAAATCACATGCATCGTGCAGAACTCCGTCAATACGTCCTGCTACGCAGTTACGGGCTAAACCGGGGCCGATACTTGAGGCAACATCTGCAATGGAAACTGCGTGATCGAATTCTTTGATCGCGCCATCAGGAAGGGTAATCTTAATCATAATTTAAAACCAACGGTGCTTACGACACACCTTAAGGTCTCCATAAAAGTAACAATCGTGCAGAGTTTAAACAACAGAATGCCAACTAACCCGTTGGGTCTTTTGTGCTTTGTTCTGCAATTTAAGAACGCAACTAGTATACTCTTACTTACGATATCAGGCACAAAATAGTGCATCTCTTTTTCTTAGATTTCTTCTTTTGATATTAGATTTAACGAAAAAATTAAAAAATTTTAAAAAATCCTTGCTTTAAATATTTTTGTTGCTATAATGCTCATCACTTTCTCGTTGCGCCCTTAGCTCAGTTGGTTAGAGCATCACCTTGACATGGTGGGGGTCGGTGGTTCGAGTCCACTAGGGCGCACCATTTAAAGCAGGCCTATAAGGCCATTTTTTATCTCAAGATAGTTAGTTATAGGTTACTACTGTAAGACGCGCTTTACTTTCCTCTAATTTTTTAATAAACCTGATTAAAATTTTTTGCCCGATTCTTAAACGCCTTAAAGATCTATAATGCAAACTCTAAAAATATCCCTTAAGGCGTATTTCCATGGACAAAGAAAGATTCGCTCAAAGTTCAATTAAAAGTATTTTTAATCGTAATTTCAACGTGGTAACTCTCGTTAACTTTATTGTAATGATTGCTTACTACCAAATTTTCGTAACGTCTGCTTTTTACGCACAAGAACATTTTGACGTATCACTAAGTACCGCAGGCTCTACTGCCGGGATCATGGTTATAGGATGTTTAATCGGACGCTTTTTCACCGGAAATCTTTTATCCCGCTGCGGATGCAGAAGCGTTCTTATTGCAGGCACCCTTCTTTATCTTGCCATAGCTTTAAGCTCGTTTATTTCCGGATCTCTATTGCTTTTATTTATTCAGCGCTTTGTCACAGGTTTCGGTGTCGGTGTTATCGGTACAGCAACAGGTACTATTATGGCTTACTGCGTTCCTTACGCAGTACAAGGTCTTGGCGTAAGTATTTTCTCTTTAAGTACGGCTCTGGCTTTAGCCCTTGGACCATTTTTAGGTATAAGCATTACTCATTTTCTCGGCTATGAGATTCTTAAAACTGATATTATTGCCTTAAGCACTTTTGCTTTGATTTGCGCTTTTTTACTCAAAAATCCGCCTGAAATAAAAACGGCAAGCAAATCATTTTTGAAACTTTCTAATTTCATAGATGTCCGTGTGCTCAAATTTGCCGTTGTCGTATTCTTAATGCCGTTAAGTTATGGCTGCATCAGTGCTTATATCTCAAACCTTGCCGCCGACCGCGGAATAGAAGGGGCTGCAAGTTTATTCTTCCTATTTGCTGCCGGTACGACTATCGCAACTCGTCCGATATCCGGACGATTATTCGATAAGTACGGAGAAAACCTCATTATTTATCCGTGCATCATTTTATCAGCTATCGCAATGCTGCTTATCGCCTACACGCATTCTTCTTTTATTTTGCTGCTTGCCGGCGTTATCAACGGTATCGGTTTTGGCAACTTCCAATCGGCAGGACAAGCAATAGCCTTACGCTTGGTAAAAAAATACCGCTTCCCTCAAGCCACTTCCACTTTCTTTATCGCTTTTGACTTCGGTATCGGTGTAGGACCTTATCTTTTCGGATTCATTGCAGTAAGCTACGGTTTTACCGGAATGTTCCTGGCTTTAAGTGCAATAACATTTATAACAGCATTCTTGTACTATCTGCTTCACGGTAAAAATCACCCGCTCAAGCGTCCGCTGCTAAGACGCAGTATATCCAGATAGAAATAGAAAAAGCCTCAAGACAATTTATCCTGAGGCTTCATTTAACTATTGAAAAAACGTTAATTAAGCAATTCTCTTAGCAATTGCTTTTTTAATCATCTTCATAAAGAACGGCGACAACCATAAGGCAAAGGTAATAACGCCTAAAGTTGCGGAAATCGGGCGATCAAAGAATGCAGTTAAATCCCATTCGGATTTAAGCATTGACTGCATGAAAGTATTTTCAAGCATTTTGCCCAAAACCAAGCCTAATATCGCAGGCGCTACCGGGAAGCCGTTTGCAATCATAAAGTAAGCAAGAACACCGAAGCCTAACATTGCCATAACGTCAAAGTTGGTATTGTTGATGGCAAAAGCACCGACTACACAGAAACCTACAATGATAGGATGCAGGAGATTGGTAGGAACATACATGACTTTAGTTGCCAAGCGAATAGCCAGATAGCCTAAAGGCAACATCAGCAAGTTTGCCAAAATGAATACCATGTAAATGGCAAATAAGAATTCCGGTGAATTCTGGAACAAATTAGGTCCCGGCTCCAAGCCTTTCATAAAGAGCACTCCGATTACGATAGCTGTAATGGAGTCTCCGGGAATACCGAATACCAATGCCGGAATAAACGCACCGCTTAGTGCCGCATTATTTGCTGCAGCAGAGTTTGCGATACCCTCAAGAGATCCTTTGCCGTATTCTTCAGGATGCTTTGAGAATTTTTTGGCTACGCCATAACAAATCCAGGCGGCGATATCGGCACCGGCTCCCGGCAATACACCGACCAAAGTGCCTAAAATTCCGGAACGGAAAATTTGCTTCCACCAACCGCGAATTCTACCGAGCATTCCGGAGAAAATATTCATGCTCTGAATCGTTACTTTTTCAAGCGCCGATTGCTTTTCCGATACATTTTTGAAGATCTCGGCCATACCGAACATACCGATCATGGCAGGAATAAACGAGAAGCCTTCAAAAAGCTCAGGGCGATCGAAAGTAAACCGCGGGAAGCCTAAAGTGATATCAAGTCCGATACAAGTAATCAGCAGGCCTACCAGTAATGAAATAAATCCCTTAAGCGGAGATGCAGCCGAAATCAATACCGCACAAGACAGACCGATGCACACCAGCCAGAAAAACTCAAATGACGAGAACTGCATCGCCACTTCGGCAAGTATCGGAGCCATAGAGGTAAGAATTAAAGATCCGCATAAACCGCCTAATACTGACAAAGTGACGTTGGTGCCTAAAACAACGGCAGCTTTACCTTTTTTGGCTAATGAATATGAATCATCACAATAAGCAGCTGATGACGGAGTGCCCGGAATATGCACTAAAGTACCGGGAATATCACCTGCGAAAATTGCCATTGCCGACATAGTGATGATGGAGGCAATAGCCGGAATCGGCGGCATATAAAAAGTAATGGGGATCAGCAAAGCTACTGCCATAGTTGCGGTAAGTCCCGGCATGGCACCGATAAACAAACCGTATAAGCTTGAGCAAATCATCACTATTAAGACTTGCCAATCAAGCAGTAGATCAAGACCTGCCGATACTACGGAAGAATCAAACATATTTATCTCCTTAGAAGGCAAACAGTCCTACCGGCAACGGAACCAGCAAACCTTTGGCAAAAATCAAATAAATAACTATCGTAGCGCAGATTGAAACAATAAGAGCTTTTACGAAGGTAGTCTTTAACATCAGCATTAAAGCCAGCAAAACTACTTCCATACACAGTAAAAAGCCCAAAGTTTCAACGGCCAAACCATAAAAAATAATTAAAGCGATTACGATAAGGATATTAATCAAACCGCCCAAAGAGAGATTTCTTACAAATAAATTCGAGGCACTGATGGTTTTAAAGTTTTTAATAAATAACACGGCTCCGCAAATAGAAAATAAACCGGATAAAACCATCGGGAACAACGCAGGTCCCGGGCTGCCGTCCATCTGCGAAGGAAATGAGGAAGCGGTAATGCAGATGCAAATACCGCCAATAAAAATAATTAGTCCTATAAGACTGTCATGGACACGCATTGCATTATCCTTAAGGCCCCTTACGGGGCCATTTTTATTACGGATTATTTACGGGCAAGGCCTAAAGCTTCAATGGAAGCGCCTAAATCAGCATCTGATTTTTCCATAAACTTATAGAAGTCTTCTCCTTCCAGATACTGAATACCAAAGCCGCGATCATTCATGAACTGAACGAACTGAGGGTCATTAACGGCTTTCTTGATAGCGGCATTAAGTCTGTCTTTAATGTCCTGAGGAGTGCCCTTAGGAACACAGAATCCGCGCCAAGTACCGATTGAAACATCAATTCCCTTTTCTTTTAAAGTAGGAACGTCAGGGTATTTAGGATCGCGTTCATCAGCCATTACGGCAACAGGAATTGCTTTTCCGGCCTGATACATGGTTGAGCCTTCGGAAAGCTGGTTAAAGCCTGCATCGATACCGCCAGCGGCCATTTCCTTATAAGTCTCGCCGGCACCTGATGTCGGAATCCACTTAATGGCATTAACCGGAAGACCTAAAGCAGTCAACCACTGTCCCATTGCGATGTGCCAAATACCGCCTACGGCAGTAGCAGAGGCTCTGACTTTACCCGGGTTTGCCTTAACGTATTCAACAAACTCATCATAAGTCTTATAAGGAGCGGTTGCGCTTAATGTAACGCTGGCAGGATCGACATTAACCAATGCAAGAGGCTCAAAATCTTTATAAGTGATCTGAACAGCGGGATTCTGCCAATGGTTCATGGCAAGCTCTGCGGTGACCTGGCCAATCGTATAGCCGTCGGGTTTTGCTCTTGAAAGGCTGGAGAATGCAATGGTACCGCCGCCACCGGTTTGGTTTACGACCTTAATCGGCTGACCTAAATCTTTTTCCATAATGCCTGCGATCATTCTGGCAACAGCGTCAGAACCGCCGCCTGCACCCCATGCGCAAATCATAGTGATTGAGCGTGAAGGATATTCATCTGCCTGAGCAGCTCCGACACTCATGACACTCATAGTGGCTAAAGCAAGTCCGGCAATCAGTCCTTTTATTTTCATGGGAATCTCCTTATATTTACAATTAATGTGCAAGGCTATTCTTGTTTAGCTAACAGACAAGAATAACCGCTCTGTCAATTAAACAACTTTTTGATTTTTAAAAATGGGACTGCTTTCTAAGTTTTAAAGAGCTTTTTGTTGTTTAAAATAAAGACATTAAAATGTTTTGAAGCCGGTCATCTTTTTGTTAAATTATAAAAACCGTTATGAGTAAAATAACTATAGAACTTAACGCTAAACAATACGATAAACTGCAACAGCTTGTTGACAGCCGAAATATAGACATAAACCAGTATATCAAGAATTTACTTCTGTCTCATATAGCTAACAATTTCGACAATGAACATGAAACTGTAGCTTTGACAAATCAAGAAGTGAGAAGCTTGTGTACAAAAATTTTTGCAAAAAGAGATGAGCTTTACAAAAGGTTAAGTTAATTAATATGAAAAAATACGACACGCAAACAATAGTCTTCTTACATGACGAAATAATAAAACATTATGGCGGTCTTGGAGGCATTAAAAACTATAACTTGCTCGAAGCTTGCCTTAGCAGCGGATTCGCAGGTTTCGGCGATATTGAATTATACAAAACCACTCTTGAAAAAATAGCTAAAATCGCATTTTCCATCATTAAAAATCACCCTTTCAATGACGGAAATAAACGAACGGGCATCGCAACTATGGAATTTTTGCTAAATCTAAACAACACTGAATTGATCATTTCAAATGATGAGCTTTATGACATAACTATGGACATTTCAACAGGTAAAGCAGACGAACAGAAGCTATCTCTTATACTCAAACAGCATACAAAGCACTTTTTATGACTTCTTTGCTAAATAATATTTTCTTATTATTGATAAGATTGATGCTTTTTTCAACTCTGTTATTTTTAAAATTCCATCTAACGATATCCTTAAAAAGATTTTTCAAGTTTATCACTTATTGAAATTTTTAAAGTTATTTTGCTTGATGCATGATCCACAACATGGCACCTATAAACATCAAAAAAAACGATAATCCCATTAATATATTAATTAACATTTTTAGCCCCCTTTTTGCGCAAGTAACTTATAACATAAAAACTAAAAAGCCAACACGCAACGGTTAAAAACGCCCCTAAATATAGATATATTTTAACAACCAAATCGCCCTTAAAATAAAAAATATTTGCAATTTGCGCTAAAAATGCAACAAATAAAGTGCTTGCAGCATTTTTGATTATATCTATCCAATCTTTATATTTATTGTCCACCACTTATTCCTTTTTAATCTGCTCTATCACCACCTTAAGCAACAGCTTCACGATCAACACCTAAAGCGATTTTTAATGTTAGAAACCTATCCTTCTGCTTGATTTTTGATTATATGCGTCATTAAAAAATTCTTCTTTGCAATAGCGAGTTAATTGCGTAAAAAGATCTTCTTTACTGTCAAACAAAATATTATCAATAGTATATTTACGCGAAACATTCTCAATTTGTCCTGGACTTAATGAATACTCTTTTGCCAAAGTCTTAGCATCTTTGTCAGAAAGATTATCAATAAACCCCTTCCAAATTTGTTCTGAAATCTCATTTGAAGGTTTTTCAAATTTTACCTTATACAAAAAACGCCGCTCAAATGCTTTATCCAAATTTACGGTTAAATTGGTGGTGGCAATTAATATGCCTTCAAAGTTTTCAAGCTCTTCCAAAATAATGTTTTGAACCGTATTTTGCATTTGATCAACCGATTGAGACACATTCTCAATACGTTTGCCGATGACAGCGTCTGCTTCATTAAACAGCAAAATCGGAGCTGTTTTAGATTTTTTTAACAATTCCCTATAATCATCAAAAATCTTTCTTATATTTTTCTCACTTTCACCAACGTATTTATCAAAAATATTTGCAATATCAACTTTCCAAATATTACGTTTTGTCAGCTTGGCAATCTGCAATACGCTTTCCGTTTTACCGGTTCCGGGATAGCCGTAAAAAATACAGGTAAAACCGGAGCGCATACCTCTATCTTTAAGTTTTTCAACTACTTCATTAAATTTTTTCTCCTCCAAAAGAGAGACAAAACCGTTTAATTGCTGTTTTAGATCTGCATCATAAATAAGTTGCTTTACAGAGGTTTTTTCATACGAGATAAATCTTCTGTCGTGTTCAAAAGATCGCCTTTCCCTAAAATTAAAATCTGATAAAAGCTTAATGAATGCGGTATCAGTTAATGCATAATAAGTTTCATCGTTTCTTCTAAACATGGGACCGTCATCGGTTTTCTCAATCAAATTCAATTTTTGCAAGGCGCTTTGTTTTTTATTAAACAGCTTTTTTAACTTAAAAAAATCACTTCTGTCATAAAAGTCCCTGAACTCACTCAACGCAAAACAATTGTTGTCATTTATTACATAATTTACACACATATACAACAATATGTATATCTCAAAACCAAGCTCAAAACTGACTACCGTCTGAGACAATACAATCTGATCGTTTTGCTTTAAAAGAAATGATATTTTATGTTGAAGCTCCTCAGGAGCAATATCATCACATAAAGAAAACAAGTCATTAAGCTCTTCAATCAGATCTTCATCAGATGATATTTTCTTTTCTACGACAACAGGCAAAAAATCAGTCTCTAAGTTTTTTACCACTTTTGCCGGAACAATATAGTAAGGAGAATACACCCTTTCATCATTATTTAATTTTAAAATAAATTCCTTATCAACCAGAGCTTCAATATCTTTCGAAAACATCAAAAACTGCAATGACTTACAACCAAGATAATCAATAATCTCAGAAATATCGGCGCGTCTGGTTAAACTCAAACCTAAAATTATTGAAAAAAGAGCTATCTGTTCTTTAGTAAGTTCAAGATGTTTGGTTAAAAAAGAAAAATCATCTGCATATTCAGCAAAATAATCATTTTCCAATTTGGACTTTTCCGCACCGTCTGCAACCCTGCTTAAATGCTGCAACAAATTTAGCTTAGTTTTTTTCATTTCCCTTCACCGACATTCAAAACAAAACTTACAACAAATTAACTATCAGATATTTTTAGAAAAAATGTTTTTAAAAAAGATATGATCTTCGCTTAGAATTTTCCTTTTCAACTCCTGCAGATTTTCAAAAGTATGTCTATACATCTTAAAAATTTCATCATTAGGTACGTTATTAAATTTCCGTACTTCGAGTCCGAACTTTCCTCTTAGTGTTTTTTTATTAAATTGATACAAATTAACAGCAGCCATTTTAACCACCTTTTATGTATAAATTTTATACTGATAGTATATATAATCTTTTTAATTATGTAAAGTAATTTAATTAATCATATTTTGCAAAACTAAAAATTATTTATATCTTTTTGATAAATAAAAAAATTCTGTCGCTTGAAAGAATAATAAATGAAAGAAGAGGCTGTTTTCGAAAAAATAAACTTTAAGTTAGTATTAATTATATTAATCAAATAATAATTTATAGAATTTATATAAATTTATCTAAATTTAAGAAAATTGTTTTCTTACTTCTAGGATCAAGTTAAAATCTAAAACATATATTTATATTAATGTTTTGCTTGCGAAGTCGCTTAAGCTTTTTAGCAGGAACCAAAATGTCTACATTATTAGAGGCAGAAGATCTTACCTTTGCACGACAAGAACGCCTTGCCTTTATCGACTTTAATTTAATGTTCAAAGGTGAAGCCACTCGTGAATTTTTAACTTCCAGATTCGGCATTGCACCTTCTGTAGCCACAAAGGACTTTGCCCGCTATAAAAATCTTGCTCCGCAAAACATCCTATATGATCGCAATAAAAGAATTCATCTACGATCAAAGAACTTTAAACCGCTCTTTGATTATGACGTAGAAAAGACTCTAACCATCCTAAGCGAAGGTTTCGGAGATAATATTGCAGGTAAAAAAAATCTGCCGATTCACTGCGAAACCCATTACCGCTTAAGAAAACCGGATCTTAATATCTTAGCAAGCATTACCGAGGCTATTTATCGCAAAAGAGCCATAAAGACCACCTACATTTCGCTGTATACAGGTAAAAGTGAAAGAGAAATCGTGCCGCATACATTGGTTGACGGAGGCCTACGGTGGCACGTCAGAGCGTATGACCGCAATCACAACGACTTTAGAGATTTCGTGCTGACAAGATTTGAAACAGCACAAATGTCATCCGAAGACGACGTAGAAGATGGAGTGGAGACAATTGATAAAGATACGATGTGGAACCGAATGCTGCTTCTCGACCTTATCGTCCATCCCAATATTACTTATAAAGAAGCAATAGAAAGGGACTACGGAATGAAAGACGGACATTTACTATTAGATGTCAGGGCAGCATTAGCTACATACCTTCTTAGAATTTGGAACGTCGATTGTACAGCAGATCATTCAATAAAAGATCCTCAGTATTATTTGGCTTTAAATAATACTGAGATCTTAAAATATTTTAATAAAAATTTTATTTAATTAATAATAAAACTTTCTTAAACAAAAAATGCTAATTTATATTAGTAGGTTTTAAATATTTTTTTAAAACTTCGATCATATCTTTTTCATGCTTTGTAATTGTATTACTATCCCATCCTCTATCTTTAGTAAGATCCATCATAATTTTTTGCTTTACACTATCGTAATTATTATTTTTATAATAATCTACTTTAGCCTTTGGTGAAAAATTACTCAATCTAGAATTTTTAGATCTGCTTATAAGACAAAGATTACCGAAATTATGTAAATATTTTTCTTCCAAAGGTTCAACACCATCTAATGGATGCTGCGGATATAAATGCTCAATTGAACTTCTGAATGTAAATTTAAACTCAGGAAGGATTCCATCTTTCCACAGACAATAATCTAGATAATTAAAGATAAAAACATCAATACCATCAGTATACCTAGGCAAAAGTAACACTTCAGGGCAAATATTTTGGCATTTTCCCTCATTTTTAAAAATAATCTGGAAATAATCAACAGCATCATTAGCTAAAAAATGATCTAAGATATAAGCTTTAGCTAAATTTTCTAAATAATAATTTAAATAATCACCATTACCGTTTTGTTTATAAATAAATAATAATAACGCAGTAAGCCAATGCTTATAATTCTGACTAGGCAAAGAAACATGGAACATTAACTCAAGCATAACATTTTGCCGTTCTTTAGCATTATCACTAAAGGTATTAACAGTTTCATAAGACTTCTGGGATTCTTTTATAGTCAAAATTTTCCATTCGCCAATAGTACCAGTATCACTATCCAGTAATCTCTTTATAACAAATTTATCAAAATAAAATCTTAATCTTAATAAGATTAAAATATAATCTTTTACAAATGTGCTCGATAAATCAACACTAGAAATAAAAACATCCAAAAGGCGCTTGTCATCAAGAGGGATATCTTTTTCAATTTTTACTTTTAAAACCTGTAATAAAAAATTAGGAAAATTAATAACAGAATTAAATTTTTCTTTCTCTTCTATATAATTAACTGAGTTTTCATTACTATTAAAAACACAATGTTTATAAATATCATCAATTGAAAAATAAGAAGTATTTTCTGCAGTAATTAAATCTTGACATGCATTAAATAGATCATCAAAGCTGTTCCAATAAAATTCATCTAATTTTTCTGTAAATATTTTTCTTCGTAACTTAACTTCAAAATTTGTCTGTACCATGGAGTTCATATTTGAACAAGCATCCCAGATAATTTTAAAAAATTTAAGTTTTTTGGAATCCTCGTTCTGAATTTTACTTAATAATAAGGCCTTTAAAATTTCATGCTTCTCCAACTGCTCTCCTCTATTATTCATTATTTCAAAATAATGATTGAGATCAGTATCTTTTGGTAAGGTAACTAAAGCAATTTTTACATGATTAAAAAAGAATTCACAAAAAGAATTTATATCCTTGACAAGCTTCAAGAGATTTTCAACAAGATCTTTGTATACTTCCAGTATATTATCAATATACAAGTCATCAATAGAATCATGTACAAACAGAGAATGTAAAGATTTATTTGAACTATCTCTATATTCAAATTTTAAATTAAGTTTCTTATACCAGCTACAGTCAACATTATTAAGACAAACTTCATGCTTTAAAGCACACATAATAATATGCAGAGAGGTTAGTCTTTGTTGACCATCTACAACTTCATAATTATTATCATCTCTTAAATATGTAACCAGTGTTCCAATATAATAATTACTACTATGAGGATATTTAGCGCTTTCATATATATCTTGAATCAATTGTCCAACATGAGAAAAAGACCAATCATAATTGCGTTGATACATAGGAATAATAAATTCCTCAGAGGAGGATAAAATTTCTTTTAATGAGATTAAATTACAATTTTTATTTTGTAATAACATAATGATAGTCCTCCAAAGTTTTTATAATTTCTTTTAACTCATTGCGCTGTATATCAGTGTTTAGTAAATAATCAACATGCCAGCTTGATAACCTAGAAATATCATATGTGCTATGAATAGAAAAAAATAAACTTTTATTAGGGTCACGTGCATATTTATCTATTGTTTCTAAAGTAACTCTAAAATTTTTTAATCTTAGTAAATATGCCCATGCAAATATCTTTTTTTCTGCTTCTTCTATACCGTTATTTCCAAATTTATCATAGTAATATATTAAAGCAGCCCAAAAAAGTTCTTTAATGTAAACATCTCCAGCTCTATTGCGTTGTTCATAGGTTGATATAATCTTAAATATTTCTGAATTTTTGCGTTCATTGCATATCTTTTCTTTGAGTTTGTTATAATAATTTATCATATCAAAAAATAAGCTTCCATTTATAATAACCTGATCAATTTGATGGGGAAATTGTAAAATATTGTTATCAATGTTTCGTTCATAACTACAATTATAATTTTTAAAAAACAAATACCCCATTTGATAAATACGTTGAAATGGTAGCATTCCATTAAGCTTATTTATTCCTTTAAAAACATCAATTTTCTTATTCGTAAACTCTTTTCCCTCCTTCAACGCAATCCACCTTTTTATTCTAAATAAGATAAGAAAAGTATTTGCCAAATTATTTTCTGTTTGCTTTTCCCATTCTGATATATTTTTTAGATCAAATGTTGTTTTTTCATTGATACAACGAAGATGAAAAGCCTTTAAAAGGTCATGTGGAGCCAATTCTTTTCCTCGTGAATTTTGGGAGTCAAAGAATTGAAATGCTTCAGATAAATTATATAAAGTAATAACAACGAATGAACATTTATTTATCAAAAAATCAATAGTATCTTCATATTTTAATTCACTTATACGTCTTTTTATTAATAATAAATTATTTATTAAATTTTTTTTACTTATGAAGTCATTAAATATTTTCCTTTCACAGAAGCCGCATATTATATCATCAAAATTATATTTTATAGATTCATTATCACTTAAAGCTTTTAACAATAACACTATAGAAATAATTCTTTGCTGACCATCAACTATTTCAAATTTATCTATACTATTATTATAATATAAGACTATAGTTCCCAACCTGTATTCTTGATAACTTTTGAAAAATATAATATCATTTAATAATTGTGATATCTCTTTTTCTGACCATTTGTATGAGCGCTGATATACCGGTATTATGTACTTATCAAGTTCAAGATTGTTAATACTTTTAACTTCAACTTTAGGCTCTTTATAATAACTATTTTTAATCTCTATTTTGTTATTCTCAATTTGATTATTCTGTGCATTATTTACGTATTTATTTTTATCGTATTTTTGCTTTAATTCTATGAATAGATCATACAATCTGTCAAAGCATTTAATAAAATCCTCAACATTATTTACCTCGTGCTCAAATCTTAAAAGTCCCTTTAATCTATGCCACCATTTATGCCAATTAACATCACCAGTTGTTTTAAAATTATCTATAAAATATCTTCTTATTGCTTCTTCTTCACTATTATCTGTTTCACATTCAAAATGAATTTCCCAATAACCATTAATATATTCCAAATGAACTCCTTCTGGAGTTCCTTTAGGAATTATTAAGATAAACCTATTTTTAAGCCAAGCTTTTCCGATATTGAAAAATATGCTATATAAAATCTTCCTTTCTTTTAAGTGTTGTTCAATTTTTTCCACCAGATAATCGTAAATATTTAGCATATTATTATCCCTTTACAAGGTTAATCTTTTAAATTTATTTAAGAAGACATTTATATATCTATTTTTTGTGCTTGTAATTAAAAATTGGTCTAACAGTTTTTTCTATTAAAATACTCCCTTCTGTGTTCAAAATGATCTCTTCTTTATTTTTATACACCATAGGAGCCTCATCTTTTGTGCTATCTGCAACGCTTTCACTATATATACCTTCCATTAATCTTCGAAAATCATCCATATTAACCTTTTTCATTGCCTCTGTACGACTCATGATACGTCCTGAGCCATGCGGAGCAGAATAATTCCAATCTTCATTTCCCTTACCGACACAAATTAAGGACCCGTCACGCATGTTAAGCGGAATTATGCACTTTTGCCCTTTATAAGCCGCAATTGCGCCTTTGCGGATTATGTTGTCATCACCTATATAATTATGAACACTCGGGGGTGCGGACAAAAAGTTGGACATGATTTT
>NZ_GL830967.1 GCF_000188195.1 Succinatimonas hippei YIT 12066 | reverse complement strand
GCTGATAGATATACAAAAATGAGCAGAGTTCGGGAAATTCTTGCCGTTCTGAACCCCGGGGATTTTGCAGACAAGGAAAAAATTAATTAAAACGGAATATCGTCATTATTGCCGAAATCATTATTAAGCGGCGGCTCTCCGGCACCATTGCGCTGCGAAGGCTGTGCATTATCTTCATCACGCATATTGTTGTATTTTACACCGGGATCCATGTCGTCATCCGGAATGGATGACATACCGTTATCCATGCTGTCATAAGTGTTGACCTGACTTTGTCCGTACGGAGACTGCATCGGAGTTTGTGCATAGCCGGTCTGCGGCTGGGTCATGATAGGCTGAGAGGCACTGCCGTATACATTCTGATTAGGCTGACCGTAAACGCTGTTGCCCTGGTTAAAGCGAGGATTTCGGTAAGAATTGCCCTGAGGTAAAGAAGAAGATTGTGATCTTGAACCTAAGATCTGCATTTCATCAGCCACAATCTCGGTTACGCTGCGTTTTTGTCCCTGCTTATCCATAAATGAACGGGTACGCAGTTTTCCCTCAACATAAATCTGCGATCCTTTATGTAAGTACTGCTTAGCAATATCCGCAAGCTTGCCCCACATTACTACGCGATGCCATTCTGCATATTCCGTTGTTTCACCGGTATCAATATTACGACGTACTTCGTTGGTTACCATTGAAATATTCGTGACGCTGCAACCGCTATGTGTAGTGCGGCATAAAGGCTCATCACCTAAATTACCGATTAAGATTACTTTATTAACTCCACGTGCCATATAAAAACCCTTTTATGGACTGATGTGTTTTAAATTTTATGTCGTATCGTGCGTTTCATTAATAAGTGGCATCCGTCATAGATGTACTTACAACTGAGACCTAATTATCATATCAAAGAATAACTGGCTTTTTCTTAACTTTACTTTGACAAATAAAGAAAAAATTAGATACCTGACTTATACTTAAGCAGAAAAATTATCATTTCGGATAAAAAATAAGCGCAATTAGCCTAAAATCACGCTCTAACAATATTAATATTACGTAAAATCGACATGGACAACATTATAGTTCGCGGTGCCCGCACCCACAATTTAAAAAATATTTCACTGACAATTCCGCGCGACAAACTTTGCGTCATAACGGGACTTTCAGGATCCGGCAAATCATCTTTAGCTTTTGACACTCTCTACGCTGAAGGGCAGCGCCGTTATGTCGAATCACTGTCAGCTTATGCCCGTCAATTTTTGCAATTAATGGACAAACCTGATGTTGATTCCATTGACGGATTATCCCCTGCTATATCCATTGAACAAAAATCGACATCACATAATCCGCGATCCACGGTAGGAACCATTACTGAAATTCACGACTATCTGCGCCTCATGTGGGCTCGTGTCGGCACAGCCCGCTGTCCAGAGCACGGCATTGAGCTTAAAGCCCAAACCGTATCGCAGATGGTTGATCAGGTTTTAACTTTGCCCGAAGGATCGCGCTATATGATTCTTTCTCCCGTTGTACGCGGACGTAAAGGTGAATACAAACAATTATTTGCCGAACTTGCGCGTGACGGCTTTATCCGTGCCCGTGTTGACGGAGAGATTTGTGATTTAACCGATCCTCCGGAGCTTGCTTTACACATAAAGCATAATATAGAAGTTATTATTGATCGCTTTAAAGTGAGGGCAGATCTTAAACAGCGCCTTGCGGAGTCTTTTGAGACCGCGCTTAAAACCTCTGACGGTCTGGCGATTTTGTCACCTATGGACGAGCACGATAAAAGCGCTGAGGTAACGTTCTCATCCCGCTACTCTTGCCCAATCTGCGGCTACTCAATCCCGGAACTTGAACCGCGTAATTTTTCCTTTAACAATCCGCACGGAGCATGTCCCGACTGTGACGGTCTCGGTGTGCAAATGGAATTTTCAGAAGAAAAAATAGTTCCCGATCCGAATAAGTCAATATATGACGGAGCCATTGTCGGTTGGGATCGTCGTTCTTTCTTCTACTATCGCCTGCTCGAATCAGTCGCTAAATATTACGGTATTGACATCAAAAAACCGTTTAAGGATTTAAGCCGCAAAGAACAAAAAATTTTCTTATACGGCACAAACGAGCCTATTACCATGGAGTTTTCCACCTCTTCAGGCAGCAGAAAAGAAACCCGCCATCAACCGTTTGAAGGAGTGATCCCCAACTATATCCGCAGACTGCATGAAACTGAATCTGATCTGGTACGTGACGAGCTTGCAAAACTTATGACTTCCCATCCGTGCCGCAGCTGCCACGGTGCTCGCCTTAAAAAAGAATACTGCAATGTTTTCATTGCCGGCAAAACACTGCCTGATATCAATGAAATGTCCATTGATAAAGCCCGTGAATTTTTCTTAAACATAAAACTTTCAAAACAGGAACACAGCATTGCCGATCGTATCTTAAAAGAAATCAATGATCGCTTATCCTTTTTAATTAACGTGGGACTCGGATACCTGACATTATCCCGTTCGGCAGAAACATTGTCAGGCGGTGAAGCTCAGCGTATTCGCCTTGCAAGCCAGATTGGTGCAGGACTTGTAGGAGTAATGTACATTCTCGACGAGCCGAGCATCGGATTGCACCAGCGCGACAATCAAAAACTTCTCGACGCTCTAAAGCACCTTCGTGATTTAGGCAATACGGTTCTTGTCGTAGAACACGATGAAGATGCCATCCGTTCTGCTGATTTCGTGCTTGACATAGGACCGGGTGCCGGTGTTCACGGCGGAACGGTAGTTGCAGCAGGAACTCCGCAGGAAATCATGGAAAATAAAGCGTCTTTAACCGGTGACTACTTGTCAGGGCGCAAAATAATTCCCATTCCTAAAAAACGCGTTAAACCGCAGAAAAATAAATTCCTCACCTTAAAAGGATGCACGGGAAATAATCTTAAAAATGTCACCGCATCTTTTCCTTGCGGGTGCTTTGTAGTTGTAACCGGTGTTTCAGGATCAGGAAAATCAACCTTGGTCAATGACACCTTGGTACGTATTGCCGAAAGACGCTTAAACGGCGTAACTGCAAATGATAATCCTGCTCCGTTTAAAGAAATAACCGGACTTGAGAACTTTGACAAAATAATCTGCATTGATCAAAGCCCGATAGGCAGAACTCCGCGATCAAATCCTGCGACCTACGTCGGTCTGTTCCAGGGAATACGCGAGCTTTTTGCCATGACACCGGAAGCTCGTGCCCGCGGCTACACCCCGGGACGTTTTTCATTTAACGTAAAAGGCGGACGCTGTGAAGCCTGTCAGGGCGACGGTACAATCAAAGTAGAAATGCACTTTTTACCCGATATTTTCGTACAGTGCGAAGAATGTCACGGAAAACGCTATAACCGCGAAACCTTGGAAATCACCTACAAAGGTAAAAACATTTCGGACGTTTTGAACATGACGATCGAAGAAGCTCTTAATTTCTTCTCATCCGTACCCCAGATTGCCCGCAAACTGCAAACCCTTATGGATGTTGGTCTTTCCTATATTACATTAGGACAAGCCGCCACCACTTTCTCCGGCGGCGAAGCCCAGCGTATCAAACTCTCAAAAGAGCTGTCACGCCGTTCTACCGGAAAAACTCTCTATGTTCTTGACGAACCGACAACCGGACTTCATTTCCACGATGTAAAGCAACTTTTGGACGTACTCTTAAAGTTGCGTGATGAAGGCAACACCGTAGTGGTAATTGAACATAACCTTGACGTTATAAAAACAGCCGATTGGCTTATTGACCTGGGACCGGAAGGCGGTGCCGGAGGCGGAACGGTTATTACTGCAGGAACACCTGAAGATGTGGCAAAATGTAAGGAATCATTTACCGGACAATTTTTAAAACCGATTTTAAAAAGAGGCTTTTAGCTTAAAAGGAGATCCTATGTACGAACTTACCGACAAAGAACACGATGCAGTACTGCAATTAAATGATGAGTACCGTGAAGCTCATTTTAAGCAGAAAGCTCAAAGCCAGCAGGGACTATACATTCTGTTAGGAGAAGAAGGTCCTTTTATGCTTTCAGATCTTGAAGAAGATGAAAATCAGGAAAAAAGTACTGTTTTACCGGTTTGGTGCCATGAAAAATATGCCCAAGATTATGCTGAAATGAATAATCTTTCAGATGTTAAACCTCAGTTCATTACGGCTAAGGCATGGAACGAATATTGGGTAAAAGCATTAGAAGAGGCTAAAGTTCTTCTCGGATTTATGCCCTTTAATGATAGTTTTAATGTTGGAGATACAAGATCTTTAATAATTAATTGTAACAATAATTAACTATATACATAACAAAACAGTCAAATATAGATCTATAAATATTCAAATTACGTAATTTACTTTTAAAAAGCTAAAAAACAAAGAAACTAGGAAGCTACACCCTTCCTAGTTCACTCTAATTCATTCCAATAATTTTAGTAAAACAATAAAAAACTCATGTTTATAAAGCTATTCTATACATAGAATGACAACAATTACCAACATCTAATCATTCTACCACCAATACCTTTACACCAAAAACCATTAGAATTATTTACATTATAAGTGTTTATTGGTTTCATTTGAATATTTGGCATATTTTGTTGTAGCATTAAAGTTTGTTGTTGTATTAATTGCATTTGGTCAGAGTTTATTTTTTGCATTGTCTCATTAAATTTTTGCATAGATTGACGATTAGCTTCTGCTTTTATAAGATTTTGAGTTTGAGCTATCTCAAGTTGTCTTGCCTGTATCTCTTGCTGCTCTTTTTGTTTCTTTTGAATTTCTTGTATTCTCTTTTCTATTCTCTCATTTAATTGAGTAAAATATTTATCTTCATTACAAATATCTTTATAGTTTTCCCATGTATTAAAAGGAGACTTTGCTCTAATTTTACATATATTATTTTTATACTGTTTTTTAAATGACTCTGCTGTTTGTAATATACCACTTCCAATATTTGTTTTTACACCTATTTCATACAAGATATCTTCCATATGTTCAATATAAGAATCCGGAAGCTTAACACTCTCTTCAATTTTTCCATTTGCACCATATTTACCGCTTACAATATTACCATCTTTCTTTATATAAACAACATAACCAAATGGAATATTATTTTTTTGTAAATAAATTTCAAATTTAATTGGACTATTTAACTCTTGAGAAAAATCTTTTATAACATATGAAAAATTTGGGTAGACTTTAGAAAAAACTTTAATCATACTGAAAGGTGATAACATTGAAGTATATAAAACGTTATCATCATTTGCAGCTACAATATTAAAAATATTGAAATTATTTACCGAATCATTAATAACAACAGATAAATACTTACCATTATCTTTTGATGTTTCTTTGCCCAAAGTAAAAGCATTTAATAAATTATCTTTCATATAATAATATATTGGGGCAGTTTGATTCCCCGAATAAACCCCTAAAGTTTCCTGATTTTTTTCTACTCCCTTTACAAACTCTCGTCCTAACCCATAAGCAAATCCATTTTTACATTCACCATCCCAATAAAATTTATTATCAGAAATAAAACTATCAATTTTATCTTTATAACCACTAACAAAAATTTTACACTGTTGCTTTTTATTTATAGGTTGAATCCACTTTTCTACTTTCTGATAATTTACTTTTCTTAAGTTTTCATATTCATTTAGTACTTCTTTCTCATACTTAAAAGACTCATCGTCCGACAACGAGGGAGTAAATGCGTTTATCAAAGAAGACATTGATGTATTACAACCAGTTAAACATATACTAGTCATAACAACTATAAATAAAAGATTTTTCATACTAATAACCACCATTAAAAATAAACTTTTATGTAAGTTTAATTATATTTAGCTTGAATTAATACAATAATACTCTCATTTTTTCATAAAATTATCATTCTTGATAAGGCTTAAGTCCTTCTTTTGCTCTTCTTTCATTCCATCTGGTGCGATACCACATTTGAAAACCGTTTACGATGTTCTGCCATAAAACATAAGTACCTGGAGAAATCGCGGCAGCAGGTGACAGATAAGTAAAAGCAGTCCAAACTCCGAAGACCATATTCTTTTGACCAAAGCCTTGTCCTGCAGTAACGCGCTGTCCCTCCTGATGCCCCACAAGCTTGCCTACGGCAAATTGAACTGCACAGCTTATAAGTCCAGAAAAGGCAAGCATGATTAGCATAAAACCGCTTTCATCGGAATTTACAATGCAGCGCAAAGCTTCACCCGTTACGGATACCAAGGTAATTCCCCACAGATAAAATGCCAGTTCTTTACACTTATTTACAATAAAGTGATGCAGTCTTCTTACAAAATACCTTACGAACAATCCTAAAAACAACGGCAGTACGATCATCGGGAAAACTCGCGGCACGATAATTGAAAACTCATGCCAAAAAGTCTCACCGTTATCACTTATAAGCGGAAATAGAAGCGGGATTAAAATCGCCGACAAAACGTTTGACATCAACATATAGGAAGTTAAAGATGATTCATTACCTCCTAATTTTCCGCCGATAACTGCCGCAGCAGCTGCAGTCGGCGTTATAACGCATACTAAAAACCCTTCAAGCGGCAAAGCAAATCCGGCTTGCGGAAAAGAACGAATGATAAACGTGCAGGCCACACAAATAACAGTTTGTAAAACTATCAAATAAAAATGCCAGCGATGCGGCTTCATTTGCTTTACTTCAACCTTGCAAAATGAAACGAACAACATCGTAAAAATAAACCACGGAATTGCTTTATCCAAAGTTACGGCAACATAAGGCTTCAACGGCGACAAAAATGCTAAAAAATGAAAGGCGCTGTAAATAATGCAGCCGGTGACAATAGCAAGAGGTAATAAATAAGTTCGTACAGTTCTGATGATTTTTTCTTTATTCATAACAGTAAAAAATAAAAAGCACCATTTAAGTGCTATACCAGGAAAAACCATTTTTAGTGCATTTTAAAACTGTTATCTTAAGGATAAGAATTATTTACGGAAAATTTTTGTTTTGCACCATAGACGAACTTAAAAATTATTCCTGATAAGGCGGTTGTCCTTGTTTCTGCAAACGTTCATTCCACTTGTCGCGATACCACAACTGGAAACTATTAACCAAGTTCTGCCATAACACATAGCATCCCGGAGAAATAGCGGCAGTCGGAGCCAAATAAGAAAGAGCCACCCATACGCCGAATACCATATTTTTTTGTCCGAAAGCCTGTCCTGCAGAAATACGCTGACCGAAAAAATGCCCGACAATTTTTCCTACACAAAATTGGATGAAACAGACAATCAAACTTACCAAAGCCAAAAATAATAAAAAACTCCCGTCTTCTTTTGAATTTACGATGCTGCGCAAGACTTCTCCGGTTATGGTGATAGTAGTTGTAGCCCAAATATAAAAAGCTAAATTTTTACATTTTGTAACAATAAAATAATGAAACTTCGGGACATAGTATTTAACTGCAAGAGCCGTAACAAACGGCAATACGATCATCGGAAAAACCCGTGGCAGAATCTGCAGAAAGTCCTCAATAAAACCGCTGCCGTTATCAGTAATAAAAGGAAACAAAAACGGAATGAGAACAGCCGACGACATATTGGACATGATCATATAAGAAGTAAGAGATGATTCGTTACCCCCTAACTTGCCGGTAATAACTGCAGCTGCTGCGGCTGTCGGAATGATTACGCACACAAGGACGCCTTCAAGGGTGTAAACAACCGCATCACTTGAACTCGTCCTGATCATAAAAATAAAAAAACACTTAAAACAAACTGAATAATAAGCAACACAGCATGCCACTTACGCGGACGCATCTGCTTTACATCAACTTTGCAAAAAGACACAAACAGCATGATAAAAATAAGCCACGGCACGACATACTCAAGGCCTAAATTTACATACGGCTTTAACGGTGATAAAAAACTAAGATAATGAAAGGCTGCATACACGATGCAGCCTATGCATATAGCTATAGCTAAGAGCCAAACTTGAAGCTTTTGAATAAGTTTTGCACGATTAATCATTTACCCGGCACAATTTACGCAAACTTTTATTTCTGCACTTCAAACAAATCCTGCAAACGAAAGGTTTTAATAAGCTGCAAAGCATTTAAAGGCGCATTTTTGATAATAAGCTTACTGTGCTTTTGAGATTTTGCCCACTGTACTAAAAAAGCAATTCCTGCAGAATCTACAGCGGCATCCTGCGCAAACATAACAGTATCGGACATAAACAGCTCCTCACGCTCTTTCCACAGCTTGGGAACTGTTTTAACCGTCAATTTCTGCAAAACATTCATTTTATTTTGTCTGACCTATAGGTGCGGTATTTAATGACTCGATATGTTCTTTTAAAAGCGAAGTAACGCCAGCAACCCCTTTAGTACGAATAAGAGGAGTTAATTCCGACTGCTTGGCCGAAAGCATACTGATGCCTTCTGCAACCATATCAAATGCTTTCCATTCTCCGGTTTTACGATTTTTTATTAACTTAAAGACCACTTCAAGATCTTGCTTTTGCGGCTCACGAATAAGAAATTTAATGGAAACTATTGTTTCTTTGTCACCTACCTTTTCATAAACAGGAGAAACAAGTTCCTGATTGTTATATTTACCAAGAGCATCGGCATAAGTTGCAACAATATATTCGCCAAAAGCTTCGGTAAAGGCACTGCGTTCCTCTTTGGTGGCATTTTGGGCATATTGACCCATTACTGAATAAGCAGCATACGCAGTATTAACATAAGGCATCAAATCTTCACGGATAAGCTGCTTTCTAAACGCTACATCATTTAACTTATCTTTATTAGCTTTAAGATCACTAAATGTTTTCTGCGCTACGGCATCAACCATCTTATAAGGGTCAGTCATATCAACAGCAGCATATGCATTAAAAGAAAATAAAGTAAATCCTACTGCTGCAGCACTTAATAAGGTTTTAAAAAATTTTTTCATGATAAGCTCCTTAAATTATTGAGCATTTGCTTCATCGCCTACAGATGAATTGTATAAAAACTTAGCAATAAGATCTTCAAGCACTACCGCAGACTTGGTGTTATTGATGTAATCACCGTCCTGCAAATATGTAGTACCCAAATCTTCATCATAAAATCCCGGAGTTATTCCGATATACTGTTCACCGATAATTCCGGCAGTTAAAATCGAAGCCTGAGATTCGCTTGAAAGTTCTTTATATTCAGAATTAATTGCAATATCGACAACCGGAACCAGATCTTTTTCATCAAGTGAAATAGCCTCGACTCTGCCTATCAGCACACCGCCTATGCGCACCGGCGCCCTCAATTTAAGCGATCCTATGTTGTCAAATTTAGCATGCACGGTATATGTACTTGATGAACTGTCAAGTACCAACCCTGCTACCTTAAGCGACATAATCACAGCCGCAGCTATACCCAGCACCATAAACAGGCCGACTAAAAACTCAACTTTGCTAAATTTCATAAGCTTTCCTATTCATTAAAACATCAGTGCCGTAAGCACGAAATCCAGTCCCAAAACAGCAAGTGAAGACTGCACTACAGTCGCAGTAGTAGCATTAGAAATGCCTGATGATGTAGGAGTACAGTCATAACCGTTAAATAAAGCAATCCAGGTACATACTATGGCAAAAACTATTGATTTCACCACCATGCAGCCGATATCTTCAACCAAATCAACGCTTGACTGCATGCCTGACCAATAAATTCCGTCATCAAGTCCGAGCCAATCAACGCCTACAAGCTTACCGCCGTAAATACCGACAAGACAGAACATAATAGACAAAAGCGGCATCGAAATGGCTCCTGCCCAAAAACGCGGAGAAATAATCCTGCGCAATGGGTCAACAGCCATCATTTCCATCGACGACAACTGCTCACTGGCTTTTAATTGTCCGATTTCAGCGGTCAATGCAGATCCGGCTCGACCTGCATATAAAAGCGCAGTAACCACCGGTCCTAATTCACGGATAATTGCAAGCGCCACCAAAGTACCTAAAGATCCGGTTGCCATGAAGTCCTTTAAAATATTAAAGCCCTGAAGGCCTAATACCATACCGATAAAAAGACCTGACACCAGAATAATTATTACCGACTGTACGCCAACAAAATAAATCTGCGAAATCAAAAGCGGAAAATGCTTTTTAAAATCAGGCTTGCCGACAAGCGCATGATAAAGCATGATGGTAGAACGCCCGAGCGATGTAACTTTTCTAATCGCATAACGTCCTAATGAACTTATAAAATCAAGCATTAAAGATCCTCCAAATACGATTTCTCGCACTGCATGCGAAAAGCATAAGGACCGTCATACAATCCGTTAATAAACTGCACGATTCTCGGATCTTTACTTTGCCGTACTTCATCAGGCGTACCCTTACCGATAACATTACCATCGGCCAGAATATACACATAATGGGCAATTTCCAATACTTCCTTGACATCATGAGTAACGATAAGCGAAGTAATGCCGAGTGAAGCATTCAAATCGGAGATAAGCTTTACAAGAACTCCCATGGTTATCGGATCCTGTCCGACAAACGGCTCGTCATACATAATAAGATCAGGATCAAGAGCAATCGATCGTGCCAATGCCGCACGTCTTGCCATACCGCCGGACAATTCAGACGGCATCAGCTTTGCCGCACCGCGCAGACCTACGGCCTCAAGCTTCATCGTTACCAAATCATGAATAAGTTCCTCTGGCAGCAAAGTGTGCTCCCGCAGCGGAAAAGCTACATTTTCATAAACCGTCATATCGGTAAAAAGCGCCCCGCTCTGAAAGAGCATACTCATCCGTTTTCTTAACTCATACAATTCGACACGCTTTAAGCGGTGCACATTGATACCGTCAAATAACACTTCGCCGCGCTCAGGATAAAGCTGCGCTCCGATTAATCTTAGTAAAGTCGTTTTTCCGGTTCCCGACGGCCCTAAAATAGCCGTGATTTTTCCGCGGGGAATATCCATGCTCAAATTTTTATAAATAGCACGCCCGCCATAGGAAAAATCCAAATCTTTTATTTTTATTAAATATTCATCCACCTTAATCATTCCTGTGCGGCAGCGAAATTAATCAATTCTTCATATTGAGAATATAAAACAAAACTTAAAAAAATCTTAGCCAAAAGCTGCCTAATTGTAACTAAATTTTCCAAATTACTGATTTTAAGCATCAGCTTAAAACAAAAACAGGACTGCCGTACAGCAATCTGCCGACAAATAACATATTTAAAAAAGTTACATACATTTAATTTAAATTTGTATGTTTATTTTATTAAAACCGTTTTGCTTTCTACCTAAAAACAAGTTGTTAAAAACTAAAAAACATTCACAAAGTCAATGAATTAATTTTTTGATTTGGGACTTTTTTATGCTTTATTCTTCTAAATTCCGCTGCGGAATAATGCCCTTATGTTTATTTTGTGCTTTATCAATGGTGTTCTTAAGCCTATCCCGCATCGGGCTTATGCTATGGCTTAACTCAAACGTTCCTGACGGATCAGTTCTTTATATTCTGCTGCAAGGTTTAAGAGTTGATTTTGCCTCTGTCTGCGGCTTATACGGCCCGGCATTTTTAATTCTGATTTTTTGCTCTATAGTTCGTTTAAAAAATAATGCTGTTATTTTAATAATAAAAATCTATCTTGCTTTAGGTTTTACTTTTTTAGTATTCAACGAAGCTGCAACCCCTCCATTTATCCTCGAATACGGCGTTCGCCCCAACCACCTTTACGTACAATATTTAATTTATCCAAAAGAAGTATTAAACACATTATGGAACGGACATAAACTTGCCGTATTTGCCGACATATTTATAATTGCTTTATCTTTGTACGCAGGATTTAAGCTTGCCTCTTTACTTTTTAAAAATTATGTCTTTGCATCATTTAAAATCACCCTTTTATCCTTTATAGCCGTCATTATAATTCTGCCTTTAGGAGTACGTTCTACCCTTGGACATCGTCCTTTAAATCCTGCACTTATAAGTTTTTGCAACGATCCTTTGGCAAATTCCCTGCCTATTAACTCTTCATATTCAGCAGTCTATGCGCTTGCCCATCTAAATCAGGGTAAATTGTCAGCAAGTGATATCTATTCCTTTGACAATAAAGAAAACATTCTGTTTGAAGGAATGGATTTCTCTGTAAAAAAGAATACGGCCCATCCTTCTTCCAAATGTCCATTAAATCAAATAATTACATCAAACTCACCACAAAAATACAATGTAGTAATCGTGCTTGAAGAATCATTAGGAGCTGATTTTGTTAAAAGTTTAGGAGGACTTCCGCTTACTCCGAATCTTGAACAATTAAAAAATGAAGGCTGGTGGTTTACAAATTTATACGCAGCAGGACACCGCTCAATAAGAGGCATTGAAGCAGTAACGGCAAGTTTTCCTCCAAGCCCTTTAGACAGTATTGTAAAACTGCCGAGAACGGAAAGTTCTTATGCCACTTTAAGCAGAATTTACGAGTCTTACGGCTACAAAACATCTTTTATTTATGGAGGAGAAAGCCATTTTGACAATATGCGCAATTACTTTTTAGAAAACGGCATGCAGGAAGTAATTGATCAAAACGATTATAAAAATCCAAAATTCGTCGCTTCCTGGGGAGTAAGTGATGAAGATCTGTTTTTAAAAGCTCATGAAAAATTTACGCAATTAAAACAAAACAATGAAAATTTCTTTTCCGTGATTTTCACCAGTTCTTTTCACGATCCTTTTGAAATTCCTGAGGGAAAAGTAAAATTACCAGCATCAATTCAAACCGATGAGCCCAGACGGCTGGCCGCTGCCATGTAT
The DNA here is from genome assembly GCF_000188195.1 of Succinatimonas hippei YIT 12066. Classification (GTDB taxonomy): domain Bacteria; phylum Pseudomonadota; class Gammaproteobacteria; order Enterobacterales; family Succinivibrionaceae; genus Succinatimonas; species Succinatimonas hippei. Next base: position 83 of record NZ_GL830967.1, on the reverse strand, counting down.
GCCGATTATGCTTTAGGCGAATTCTTTAAATGGGCAGAAAAATCCAACTTTGACATCCTCACCGGCCTAAAGACCGATGATTC
>NZ_GL830966.1:24223-24295 GCF_000188195.1 Succinatimonas hippei YIT 12066 | reverse complement strand
CAGTTTCATCAAGAGCCTTGAAGAAAGATTAAAACCTATAGAGAACAAAATTGCCTTACTGCAAAGGAGAAT
>NZ_GL830966.1:0-24151 GCF_000188195.1 Succinatimonas hippei YIT 12066 | reverse complement strand
ACATTCGAAATAATTTTTTACATCAGGCATCAACCCTTATGGTTAAAAACCACGACCTGATAGTGATTGAGGACTTGAAGATAAAAAACATGAGCAAGTCGGCAAAAGGAACGATAGAAAATCCCGGCAAGAATGTTAAAGCAAAAGCGGGATTAAACCGCTCTGTCTTAAATGAAGCATGGCGTAAGTTTTTCTCATACCTTGAATATAAGCTTAAATTAAAGGGTGGGATACTAATAAAAGTAGACCCCAAGCACACGAGTCAAACCTGTATACAATGCGGACATATAAGCAAAGACAACCGTAAGGAGCAGGAGATATTCAAGTGCGTAAAGTGCGGCTATGATGCACATGCCGACGTCAATGCCGCACAAAACATCTTAAAAAGGGCAGGACTTGCCCGGATGGCCCGGCAAGCGAACCTCAATAGAGGTCGGCAGCAGGAACCCGCCGAAGCTTACAACAATAGCACTATTGTTGTTTAGCAGCAGGATCATCGGCCTTTAGGCCGGTGAGGACGTCAATGCAGTTATTATCGCTTTGTATGGTTTGTATCAATTCATATCAAGGCGTCTTGCAGAAAATCTTTTTCTACTTCTTGAATATCCGGTATTCGATTTCTACGAAACGTATCCACTTTTTCTGTTTGATTATTTGATGATCATGAGTCTTTTTGTCTGTATTTTTTATTTTCTGCAAAAATTTTAATTATATTTACCTCATTGCGTTGATATAAACACATTTTTAAACTTTGTCTGCTACAATCGACTTAATAAAGAATAAATAAAAAATTAGAGATAAAAATGATCGAATTTTCTTTCAGAATAAGTGACGGTAAATGCATACATACGCGTCCGGCCGGAGAGCTTGCAAAACTCCTGTCAGCTTTTTCCTCTGATGTCACCATAGAGCATAAAAACCAAGTTGCTGACGGCAAAAATTTAATGTCGTTAATGTCTCTTAATTTACGTGGTGGCGATGTTATCAAGATACAAATTCACGGAACGGATGAGATAAAAGTGCAGCATCAATGCGAATATTTTCTGTTAAATAATTTTTAAACTGCACTTTTAACTTCTTTAATTAAACGCTCGACAAATTATGAGCTCCTAACAATTTCATCAATAATGTTTTAAGAGTTTGTTGCTCCTCTTCTGTTAAAACATTGAAAAAGTCATCCACATGCTCTTCCTGACAAGCAGATGCATTGTCTGCTAAAAATAAGCGTTTTCTTCTTCTATCACAAGGATCTTCACGTCTTTCCAAAATTCCCTTTCTTTCCATTTTATTTAATATCTCACTAATAGAGCCTGCTTTTATCCCTAATCTCTCTTGAAGTTCCTTTTGAGCGATATTGCCGCATTTTCTAATCATATGCCTGATTCTACCCTGTTGAGGCATATGACGGTGCATATGTCGGCAACATGAGTCAACTAAAAACGACAATTCTCTATAGGAATCAACATATTGATTACAACCGCAATTTCCTTTTTCATAATTAAATTTCCGGTTGTGTTGTCCTCGGCCTCTTCCTCTGCAACCGCCAACCTCAGAACACGTTTGACCTGCCGATTTTTTACAGTTTCTTTCGTGTCCTACGCTATTACAACCGCAACTGTCTGCAAAAGACGCATCGGAATAATTATTTTGATTGAACGCATCATTTCTCATATACAAATCCCTTCCCCTTTTACATTGCAAATCATTCATAGAACAACCCTTTGCACATAAATCACATTTATTTTCTACCATACTCACTCTTAGCCCCTTTTTATTTAAAAACAAATATAATTAGGCACCTAACTATCTTAAGTATAGTATTTTATTTAGGTACCTAAACATTTTTAATAAAAATTATCTTTTTTAATTAAAAAATTTCGCTCTGTGAATCATTTCCTCATTGTCTGTCTATTACAAAATTTCAAAAAAATCGTGATAAAATGCGCAAAAATTTAGAGGTTACTATGTGTCAGGAAAATTCATCACAGCTTCCCAAGCGATTTTCGATAAAAGATCGTTTTCGCGGTTTCTATCCCGTTGTTGTAGACGTTGAAACTGCCGGATTTAATCCGGAAACTGACGCTTTACTTGAAGTTGCCATGATGACAATGACGATGGACGATAACGGATACCTGCAGCCTGATGAAATAATGAGCGCCAATATCCGTCCTTTTCCTAATTCAAACATTGAACCGTCTAATATAGCTTTTTTAGGTATCGATCCTTTTGATGAAAGCCGTAATTTGCAAGATGAAAGAGTTGCTGTTCTGCCGATGTTTAAAGCAATCTCTAAAAAAATGAAAAAGGAAGGATGCACTCGAGCAATTTTAGTAGGACATAACGGTTTTTTTGATTTGTCATTTATTCACGCGCTAGCAAAACGCTTAAATTATAAGCGCTGTCCTTTTCATCAATTTACTGTTTTCGATACGGCTTCCCTTGCCGGCCTTGTGTACGGTCAAACTGTTTTAGCAAGAGCTTGTACTGCAGCAGGAATTGAATTTGAAGATGATAAAGCTCATGGTGCAAAATACGATACGTTAATGGAGTGCAAACTCTTTTGCAGTATTTTTAACCGTTATACCTTATTTGCAGGTTTTCCCGACCCCATAGAACAAACTCTACTTGATTTTCGTGCTCACCTGAAAGACAAAGAAGATCCTGAAAAAACACCGGATTCATGTAAAACAGAATAACGACTGAACTACTTGCAAGTTACGAATTTAATAAGTTTTATCACTTGCGCAAAATGTGCGTATTGTCAATTGCTTACTTTAAACAAAACATCTATCCTCTTATAGAGATACACACATGCAGGAGTTTTTATATGTCATTTACTTTAGCGGCTTTAAAATACCCTAAAAATGCTTTAGGTTTCATATCTGAAAATACTTTGAATTTTCATCACGGTAAACATTTACAGGCCTATGTAGATACCACTAACAAATTGGTCGCAGGATCAAGCTATGAAGGGAAATCCCTCATAGATATCATGATGTCAAGTTCCGGTCCCTTATTTAATAATGCAGCACAAGCTTGGAACCACGAATTCTATTTCAATTGCATCAGTCCTGAAGAAAAAGAAATTCCCGAAAAGATTAAAGCTTTACTTATAAGTAATTTCGAGTCGGTTGAGAGTTTTAAAGAAAAATTTACAGCATCTGCTGTAGGCAATTTCGGTTCAGGCTGGACATGGTTAGTACAAACCGGTCCCAATCTACTTAAAATCGTTAATACTTCTAATGCTGGCAATCCGTTAATCGACGGTTTCACTCCGATTATTACAGTAGACGTATGGGAGCACGCTTACTATCTTGATTATCAAAACCGCCGTGCCGATTACGTAAAAGACTTTATAGCTCACATCGATTGGGACTTTGCTGCAGCAAATCTTAAGTAAAAAACAAAATAATTTTTATAAGCGTGCCGTCAAGCACGCTTTTTTTTAAACTTTTTGATAATTACGAATAAAGTCTAAGGCCTCTTGTGCATTGGTATCAGGTTTAGCACGCTTAAACACCTTGATGATTTTCCCGTCCTCATCAAGAACAAACGTTGATCTGACAACACCCATGGAAACTTTGCCGTACATTTTCTTTTCTTGCCAAACCCCAAAAGCTTCCAACACTTCTTTATTTTCGTCAGACAGCAAAATAAAGGGAAGATTATGTTTTACTGCAAATTTCTCATGAGATGCAACACTATCTTTGCTTATCCCTAAAATCACAACATTATCTGCATCAAACTGAGACGATAAACCTGCGTAAGCGCATGCTTCTCGCGTGCATCCGGGAGTCAAATCTTTAGGATAAAAATAAACAACAACTTTTTTACCGCGAAATTGCGATAATCTGACTTCATTTCCTTTTTGATCTTTTAAAGTAAAATCAGGAGCAAAAACTCCGGCTTCAAGCATTGCCATAATTATTTTCCTTTATAAAACAAAATGTTTTTTTATTAGAATGTTCTTTTGAATAAACAAACCCATATGCAGAAAAATATTTCATCTCTTCAGAAGATTCTATATTATTTTCTGCCAAAAACCTTACCATTGCCCCACGAGCCTGTTTGCATAAACTTCCTCTTTCCACAAGTTTATCACCGCTCATTACTGGGAATAGCACATTAATCAAATTAACTTTTTTTGAATATATAACTTTACTGTACTCTTCTGAGGCTAAATTAATAACAGTGTCATCGTATTTTTGTAGCTCACCGGTAACTTTTTTCTGCCAGAAATCATAAAGATCTTTTTTATCATTAATTTTTAATTTGGCAGCCATTTCAAGTCTGTATGCCCGTACCCCATCAAAGGGTCTTAGCATCCCGTACATAGCGCTTAATATGAAAAGATGCCTATCAAGATATTCATACGAACGCTCATCAAAAACATTAGCGCCCATAGATTGATACTGTAATCCGCTATATGAAAGTAATGCCGGAGTTAAATTCTTACTCAAATCTATACAGCTAAGACGCTCAAGGTTTAGTTTTACAATACTATCAGAAGCTTTATACAAAGCCTTTAACTTAGCAAAATCAAATTCTCTTAATTTAGAGAGAATAATGTTAGCTTCATTTAAAAATAACGGCATACGCAGTGGCAGAAGAGTATCTGTATTCTCAATCATCTTTTTTGCCGGTGAAATAATTATCTGCATATACCATACTCCAATCTTTATATAACATACTGTTATATATGGATTATATAACCTTACGCAATATCTCATCTTGTGCATAAGATGGATACCTGTTAGTGACTTACTCCCCACCCTATAGATGGTGGAGACTTCTGGCATATTTTGTTAAATTTTAGATCTCAATTAATCAACGTCACCTTCGGCCTAAAGACCGAAATAGCGAGTTGCTTAACAACGATATCGCATTGTCATATACTTCGGAGAAACCTGCAACCTCCCTCTTTTGATAAAGGATCGACCTTAGGTCCCAAATCCGAAGCATTTAGATTTTAGATCATCACCAGCGTTCTTATAGAGCTGCTATACTGCACAGCTTCGCCACTTTCTTCACCTTCAATGCTTATATCTTAAACAGAAAATTCATCATCCTCACTAACCGAAAGCACGGATTCGGAAGATGCAGCAGCGTTTTCTCTTATTGCTATCTTAAAATCCGTACATGCATAAGATCCGTCCGATCTGACAACAAAAGACTGAGAGTAGTCATAAATACTATCAGGATCAGTTTTAATAACCAGCTCAATTGATCCGTCTTCCTGAGCTTTAATATTAAAGAGATAAGATCCATGTTCATCTGCATTACTATATGGAGGTAAAAAAATCTCACATCTGGTATCTGCAATTCCGGCTTGCGACAATAAACAGAAAACACGAGACAGCTGTATCCTGTTTTCCTCTGATAATTCATCGGTAATTTCATTTTTGCCCATCATTTTATACACACTCAAAATAATGGACTTATACAGCATGTTCTTTTTATCCGGATCAGCTGATAAATCACGGGATGGTCTAAATACAACCTCTTCACCGTCTTTTTGAATAAAAGTAAACGAGGTTCGCCCCTTCCATCTATGAAAATCCACATCCAAAAAATAATTATTCTTTGGATTAAAATCTGTTAATGATGGGAGTTCTCCTACAGGGCAATTTAAATCTTCGCCTGAAATATCGGTTTTTTGACCTAATGCAATTTGACGAATAAGTTCCGGAGAACAACCGAAAAACGCTCCGCAATTAATCATATAAGCTATTTGACTAGGCGTTACATCATCATCATAGCCAGGAGAATCATGTATCTTTTCAAGAACTAAATTATATAAACTTTCGTAAGCCTTAATCACCACTTCATCATCAGAAACATTATCAGGCATCTCTGCTCCGCCGCTTACAATCCGATACAAATCTTTACCCTCGGGAACATAGCCACTCTTATTATAAAAATCGATAATTTGAGGAGCCGAAGACACAAGCGCATTAATTGCATCAGAATTTTTCGGATCATTGTTTGTGTACTGTTTGATTATTGCATTCATAATCCAATATTCAGACTCAGACAAAGGCGGATTTATTTTCGACAGCTTTTGAAATTCTGCCGGCAATAAATTAATTGCGTCCCCTCTTGCCAAATGCGAAACTATTCCGTTATCGCCGCCTTTTAATTGAGTCAGACTGGTAAAAGGATCATTAACTTTTGTTACATTTGCAATTTGCTTTAACTCATGAAGAACTTGAGAAGATTCATGTAACTGCGTTAATGCTCCCAGTCTGTTTTGTTCTTGAGCAATCTTACTAAGATACTGCAAAGAACTATCAACTCTATCCGCTGAAACAGAGGACAAACAGGCAGTTAATCTGTCTTTAATCGATTGTCCTTCATAAAAAGTTTGAGCTGACAAAACAGTTGTCATATTCAAAACAAAAGTACGCAGATTAGCCTGTGTTTGTTGATCCGCTTTCTTGAAATTAAAAGCTAATGTACCGAATTTATCCTTAATGGTGTAGATAGCACTGATTATCTGAGAATCAATAGGGTCCGGAGCAACCAAGTTAGGAAGAGTACTTTCAACAATATCTTTATATGTTCCTATAACTTCCTTTAAAGCATTAAGATCACGAATACCTAATCTATGCAAATTACCAATAATTCCAGTTTTCTCTTCAGGTGATAAATGAACATTTAAATTATTCTTGAGCAAAATAGAATCAGAGGCTGATACAAAATCAATTAAATTACTAAGCTCCTGAATATCTTTTAAAACTACTTCTCTTGCAATGTTTGAAATATCTTCATCAGTTAATGTGCTGCCGTTACCTTCAGCTTGTATTGCTCTATTTAATACTTCATTTTTTATATCAGCAAGAACTAAGGTGTAGTCATAATTAGCAGAGTCAAATAATGAAGATGCCACCCCCTGAGCTTTTGCTTTAATAATGACATCGTCAAAAACTTTTTCTCTTATTTCAGGCGGAATGGCATCCTTATTTGAAAACCAAGCTTGTGCCTTTTCTACTGCCTGATAATTTATAGAATCTGAAGGCAATTCTTTAATTGCTAAAGCAGCATCGGCATTTAAATAATCGCGTAAGGCATCAGGCAAAAGATCCGTCTCGGTTTTGCTTAAAAAAACAGTATTAAATAATTTATTAAAAGACTCCTGAGCTAATGTACTTTGCGGCACATCCCAGTCAGGAACGGTTAAAATATCTTCATTGTCTAATGCATAAATACTTTTTACTAATTGTTTTACAACACAATTAATATGTAAAAGTTCTTCTGCTTGATTCATGTCAGCAGGAGCAGCATTTTGATCTTTATTAATTTGAACTGCTTTTTGATTTGCAGCAGAAGTAATTGAAGCAAATTTAGAAACGGCATTTGCCATCAAGGTTGCAGAAAACTTGCTTTCAAGTGCAGAAATTCCGCGCTGCTGCAGCAAAACCGTCAAAGCCGCAGTCATTATTTTGTCAAAAGCACTTTCTCTTTCTTCTTCAGGTAAAAGCTTCACTCCGCTTAATACATCATTGTAAAAAGCACTTACTTTATTTAAAAAAGCGCCGTCTACTGCTACAGAATCATTTATTAATGGTTCTATGATATCTTGTCCTGATAAAAGCGCATTAAATAAATACGGCTTGTACTTATCATCAAGACCTGCTAATGAAATATTAGCTCCGCCTTCAAGCATTAAAACTGCTTCATTGATTAATGCGGATTTCTTTTCTAAAAACTGCTCTGTTACTTTATCTAAAGCTCTAAACAAGCTTTCAACTTTAGGATAAACGTTTTCATTCTCTAATGTGAGCTGTTTTACTGCTGCATCTACAATCTCGGGATTATGGCAAATAATTTCACGATACTGCTCAGGGATATTAAATTTGTTCATGCAAACATAATCGGGAACTCCGGTGAGCATTTGACAGGTATGTTTTCTTACGGCAAAAGTGCGTTCCTGAAGAGAATTTAAAGAATCGTTATCTTTTAAACACGCCTTTAAAATGTCATGACAATCTTTAATTGGATATAAATCTTTAATTTCATTAAATAAATTCAATAAAGTAGCGTTTTTATCCGCTGCCGTTTTATGTTGTTCTGCAATAGCAGTAAGTTCTCCTTCTGAAAAAAGGCTTAGAAGCTCTGACATGGGTTCAAGATTTTTTGCAAATTCTTGTAAGGAAGAAAATTTAAAATTGTCAAAATTTGTTAAAAATCTCTGTTCAATATATTTTTCAAAAAAACCGCTTTCTTTTGCATATCCTGTTATTACATTCTGTATGGGTACAGGAAAATCTTTATTTCTGGTTAATATCTGGAAATTATCTTTATTATTAATAAACTCCTCTACCAAAAACTGATTTAAAGCAACTCTTTGCTCATCTTTATTCTCAAGAGAAATTCCATTTTTCGCTACAAAAGATGCAAATGACGTTTTAAAAAATTGAGGGATCTTATTTTCATTTGCAAATTTTTCTCCTACCTCCAGACCCTTTTTCATATCGTACATAGCAATGATTTGCTTCACGTCGCCTGCGGTAATGGCTTTATTTTGTACTTTTAACTTGTCTAAAAATTTATCTGCTTCATTTGCTATTGTCTGCAATTTAGGATGACTACGGATAAGAGATTTAATTTGATCAAATGTTTCTCTTTGCTCATTGAGATAAGAAATAGCAAATAAAGATGAAATACCGGAAATTTGAGATCTGGTTTCAACATTATTAGATTTACTGTTAACAAACAGCGGGGTCGAATCATCCAAATGCTTTACTTGAGAAAACAGCGACTGTTTAGAAATTTGCTCACTCATGATTTTTCCCTCTTTAAACATTAAGCCACTGCGTAGTATCTTGCTTTTCAGTTTGAGCTGAAGCCTTGCTCAAACTATCCGTCAGACAAGATAATAAATTTTTAAAATCTTTTTTACATTGCTGCGTAATTTTTAAAAATTTAGCCAATTCACTTAAAAAATCTTCAACTGATAAACCGGTTAAAGCAATTTCATAATTCACTAAGATCTCTTCATTTCTTTCATCCAGAGCATACGAGGCTCCATAAGTGCCTAAACGCAAAAAATTTGCTGATAGTAATTTTCTATAAACAAAAGCTGATTTTATTTCTGCTACAGATCCGAGTGAATATTGCAATAAGTAAGAATTTTCTGCGGGATTAAAAGAGAAAACCAAATCTCTTCCTTCATAGTTCAAGATTGCAATACCGTCATTTTCACAATTGCAATCAATGCCCAAAAAATTACATAAAGCATTTAAATATTGGTTCTGCATATAAGATCCTTAAAAATAATATGCTCTGCTTTTATATATATTATGTGCTAATTTTAAACTACTGCAAAATAATTTTTGTGAGGCAGGATCTTATATTAAATAATTTTTACTTAACTATTTTTAGTAATTGACTTACCGTATCCTCAAAAGAGCTCTTTTCATCCAAACCTTGTTTTAAAAATTTATTCACGGCATCTATGTGTGACAAGGCAAAATCTGCTTCGGCGTCATTTCCCTTTTTATATTCACCAAGTTGAACCAACAATTCTATCTCAGAGTATTTTGCCAAAATCTGTCTTAACTTCTGTGCAGCTGCTTTATGTTCTTTGCTGACAATTGTATTCATCACGCGAGAGACGCTTGCAAGCACATCAATAGCGGGATAATGATTAGCAGCAGCAAGTTTTCGGGACAATATGATATGACCGTCTAAAATAGATCTGGTTTCATCAGCAATAGGCTCAGTCATATCATCGCCTTCAACCAATACTGTATATAAGGCGGTAATTGAACCTTTATCAGAATTTCCCGCTCGCTCCATGAGTTTTGGTAAAGTTGAAAAAACAGAAGGTGGGAAACCACGCCTTGTCGGAGGTTCTCCTGCAGCCAACCCAATCTCGCGTTGTGCACGTCCAAAACGTGTAACAGAATCCATCATCAAAAGAACATTTTTACCTTCATCACGGAAATATTCAGCAATGGCCGTTGCGGTATATGCGGCTTTTAATCGCTCCATGGACGAACGATCAGAAGTAGAAACAACCAACACCGCTTTTTTCATTCCTTCAGGACCAAGATCGCGTTCAATAAATTCACGTACTTCACGACCGCGCTCACCTATTAAAGCTAAGACGCATATTTCCGCACTTGTTCCTTTAATTATCGATGAAAGCAATGTTGATTTACCACCGCCTGCGGCAGCAAAAATGCCCATTCTCTGCCCCTGTCCACAGGTTAAAACCCCGTCTAAAACCCTTAATCCAAGGCTAACGGGTTTTTCTATTAGTTTTCTTTGCATCGCAGCAGGAGGGTCTGCATAAACAGGGTAAAATTTATGCGTCTTAAGCGCCGGACCGCCGTCTGCAACGTCACCTACACCATTTAAAACCCGACCTAAAAGCTCTTCACCTACCGGAACAGACAAAACATGACCTGTCGGAATTACTTCCGTGTGATAAGAAATCCCTTCCAAATCGCCCAGCGGTGTTAATAGTGCGGTATTTTTTGAAAATCCAACGACTTCAGCACGCAGCATCCAATTTTCACCGGGATTGCGCAAAATACACAGTTCACCGACTTTTACTCCGGGAACCGAGGCTCGAATAATTGTACCGACAACCTGATCAACCCTTCCCCTAATCTCCAATGAAGACACTTCATCTACTGCATCTTCAAGCATTTGTCCGATGTATTCTAGAGCCATCTTTAATCCTTAGAAGCAACGCGTGCACTTAAAGACTCACTTAAAATTTTCAGTTGAGTATCAAGGCTTGCTTCTACAACACCCATTTGAGTTTCTAAAATACAATCTCCTTTTTTTAAATTAACATCTCCTATAACTTCGATATATCCGCTGCGGCCGTCATCTGATAATAAATAAGCTTTTAAATCTTCACGGACAATCGGTTCATCATGAGTACTTACCCGTACGACAATTCTTTTTTCTCCGCGGACCGCACTTAAACCTTTACGAACAACTCGAACGATCCGATCTTTTTCATCAAGATCACCGATAATTTTATTTACTGATTTTGTTACCACTTCAACAAGCTGCTTCTCAAGCGATTCAAGGCTATCTACCTGAGATAAAACCATATCCATGATTTTAAAAGTATATTCGCTTTTCCCTTCTTCCTTTCCTTCGGTTAAACCTTGTTCAAAGCGATTTTTATAGATTTCCTCAGCTTTATCTAATATTTTCTGAGCTTTCTTTTTACTTTCTAAAATGATTTCTTCAGCGGCAAAAAACTTCTCCAAATCATCTTTTCTGATGATCTTAACGTCATCTGCAATTTGTAATTTATCATCAGCATCTAGATGAAATATTTTTTCCATTTGCCATCAATCTCGTTTATTGCAATAAAACAAATTAAAGAAAAGAGCTTATCCTGATCTAATGACCATTGTTGCTGTTTTTCAAATTCAACATCAAGCTCTGCAATCTTTCTTAATAAAAAGTCCTGATAATTTTTTGATAAGCTTCCGGCAAAAAAAACAAGTATTGAATAACCTTGGTATTTGGTTTCCTGTAAAACCAACTTAACATCCCGTTTTGAGGAATAATGTCTTTTTACCGTACCGCCAAAGACATAGCGTCCGTGCTCCATAACAAATTTATAAACGGACGAACCTATTGCTTGACTGAGACAAAGAAGTTCATTTTTAAGAATGGTTGTCGTAATGCAATCTGCAAATACGCATGAACCAAGGTAAACTGCGATTTTGTCTAAAGTTTCTTTATCAAAAAAAATTACACGGCTCTTAGGATCGGAAAAATCAAAATAAGAGATTTTTTGCTGTTTTTTAAACAAAACTAAATCAGTTTCTTCAATATCACGCATAAAAGACGGATATTGTGCATAAAACGAAGAGAGACTCTCCTTATTAGAGCTTTCATGCACTGAGTTAAAATCAAGTACGGCATTTAAAAGCTCTTTATTATCAATAAGGGATAAAGCATATTCTCTCTGCATTTTGCCGATTATGCCTCTTTGTTATCAGCCGCTTTATCTTTATTAGCAAAGTCAAATTTTATATGTCCTGTTCTTTTGCCGATACCAAGCAATAAACATAAAGCAATTGCCAATCCGCCGATTCCGGCAAGAACATAACCGACAGGACCTGCATACCAAGGTTTTAAGGTTTTTTGAACAGGTAAAACATTTTCTTCAAAAGTCTCAGTCATTACAGCTACCCGATCATGAGTAAGTCCGGGAACAGAGCGAGCTGTTGTATCTTTAATACTGCTTATCATATCCACGACAGGAGATTCTTTGGTATGACGGATAAAAACCGCAGCTGAAGGAGGCGTAGTAACACCTGATGATTGCTCATGCTGAACTAAGACAACGTGAACGCGCGCATCCAAGACGCCGTCAATTCTGGAAAAAGTAGCAGATAATTCCTGAGACAAGGCATAAGCCAATCGAGCCTGTTCTTCCGTTTGAGAAGAAATCATTCCCTGCCCTGAAAATACCGATCCTAAAGATTGAAACTGCTCACGCGGTAATGAATGTTCTTTTATAATTTCAAGAGAGCGCACTAAATCCTGTTCATCAACTTCAATTGTAAAACCGTTTTTGCCTTCTGAAATTTTTTTAGCATCAACTCCGCGCTGTAAAAGAGTCGACAGCATCTCATTGGCATCACTTTCCGTTAAATTAGAATACAATGCTTCACGGCAACCGCACAAAAGCATTGCACTTAAAATAACGGCGCTCCCAAGAAATTTAAAACGCATTCTATTACCTATCCAACAGATTTAAAGCATCCTGACACAAGTTATAAGCGCTTTGCTGTGAAGCATCAACACTTGAAGCTAGTTTTTTTGCCTCTTCCGATTTTTTCTGTAAAGCAAGAGAAAAAACTTTCATTGCTTTAACGTCCGCATCGTCAGAATGAGAGACAAGAAGCTCATCCAAAATCTGATCTGCCTTATCAAAATCATCAACGACGATATAAGAAAAAGCTAAACCTATTTTGGCCCCGACTAATTCGCTATCCGCACACAACAAGCCTTCAAACAAACGTCTTGCTTGAAAAATCTGACCTTTAGCGCAACCGGCAAATCCTATTTGGATTAAGGCACTGATTTTTTCTTTTTCTAGAATCTGCATTGCGGCCTCACTAACTTACTTTTTGAGAAATTGACTTTATAGACTCAGATAAAGACTTTACTAAATTAGCAGTAAGCTCCATTACAGCATTATATTGACCCATCTCAAATTGCATTTCAAGTAATGCCGCCTGCTGATCTTCAGTAGAATCCAAACTTGAGATATTAGCCATTTTTTCTTTCATCTGTTCTGCCTTTTCTGACATGTTGTCCATGCCGGTTTTAATCATATCAGCAAAACTGCTTCCTGAAATTTCCATATCCGACCTCCGGTTTTATCCAAGCTTATCAATAATCGCCAAAGCATTTTGGCAAGACAGATAAAGTCCGCGATAAGCATCAATTTCACCTACACTGACACCGCTGTCCATTTTATTTTTCAGCTGTACAGATATTGAAAAAACTTCTTCTTTAAGCTCTTTTAATAAATAAGCATTCTCAGGATTTAAAAGCAAATCCATATTCAGATCATTTAAGTTCATAGGTAATTTTTTCTCCTTTTTTATCAAGGATAAGTTCATTAACCGAGATCTTTTCTAAGATATAACCGTTAGGCAGCTCAGCTCCTTCAAAATATTTATCGCCATTTTTTAAGCTGACAAAACGTAACGGTTCTAAAGTTACTCCGCTAATACTGTCAAGATTAAAAGGCAAAACCGATACCGGATCGGTTAAATCCGACTTTTCATTATCAGAGCTTAATTTTTGGTCGCTATCCTTATATGTAACAGATACGGCATCCCGAGGCAATAAATCAATATTGCCTTTAGGCATGGTACGTATATCTCTAAATATAACAGGAGCTTTACAAAAATCAGCTATTTCTCTTTGCAAAGTTAAAAAATTTTGATATTGATCAGGAGTGAACTTACCGTCATAAACAACGAAACCTTTATCAAAAATCAACGATACCGGTAAATTTAATTGACTTATTTTCTCCTGAATAAACGGCTCTAATTGCGATCTGTACGTAAAACCGGATTTGATATTTTGTTCAGATAAATGACTGTTTAATGCATTAAAAATATCATTCTCATAATAAGGATCGCAAATATATCCGTATACGACAAAATCATTTCCTTTAAGTGCAGGATTTACGGTAATCCCGTATAAAGAAAAAGCATGCTTAATAGACAACGCTTTAGCACTTATTAAATTAGCTTTAATCTCGACCGGATAAGACACATGAGGAATCGATTTCATTAATTTTTCGTAATTTTCCTGATCAAGAACGCTTCCTGAGACCACATAGATACCGTCTTTAAAATTAACCTGAACAGGATCTACGAAAAATGACGATGATTGATTCTTAATTGCAGCTATTTCTTCATCAATGCTTGCTTTACGATCAAAGACATTACCGAAAATCAATAAAAATAACAGCAGAGCAAGAATAACGGCACCGATAAAAATCTTGGATTTATAAGTGCTCTTAGATTTATTCGCAATCGGATGTTCTGTCTTAAGGTTGGTGTTTTGAGCTGTTAAACCACTTATATTTGCTTTTGCAGAAGCTTCGCCTTTTATATCTTTCTCTGATTGGACATGCAGAACATCATCATTTGTCTCTTTGACGGAAAAAGACGTAAAAGCGGCAAAAGGATCTCCTTCCTTATGCCATGCCAAGGTATTTAAACCTACAGACAACAAGTCACCTGAAGGTAATGACTGTTTTCCTTTTAATTGCGAGTTATTAATTAACCAATTACCGCTTAAAGCTTCAGCAAAAACACCTTCTTCAGTCAAAAAAAGTTTTAACTCGCTTTTCTCAATGGCGTTGTCATAAATTACGATATCGCTTTTATCAGTATTACCCAAGATATATTCACCTTGCGGTAAAACAAGAGAAGCTCCGATATTGGAACCTGATAAAAAACGAAATTCGAATCTGCGATCATCCATAAGCTATATGTCCTTTACTAACTGAGCTTTAGTACTGCTATTTGCAGAGGATGATCGGGAAGATGCGCATCCTGATTCATTTAAAGGTTTTGTTTCCCGCATTGAGTAATCTGCCTGAGTCGGCGATTTTGCAAAGCTCTTATCATCAAGACCGCTTGGCAAATTAATGTCATCTAAATCAAGAATTCGCGGGGTAATCAATAATAAACGCTCTCTTTGAGTCGCTTCATCACTGCTTGAGCCGAAAAGTCCTCCGATTAAAGGAATATCTTTTAATACCGGAATACCGTTATCGCTATTGCGATGATTCTCCATATAGTATCCGCCAAGCAATAGACTTTGTCCCTGCTGTACTAAAGCCTGAGTGTTTATTGTGGTCTTTTTGATAACAGGGATCCGTTCATCGGCTCCTTGAGCATCGCTTGATACGGTATAACTTTGACTCTGATCCGTATCCTGATTTGTCTGCAAAGAAATTACCATTTGAATGTAAGGGGCAGATCCGTCATGAGAATCAATAATATGAGGAGTAACACGTAAAATCGTACCGGAAACGACCTCAAAGAGATCGGAGCTTTCATTTCCGGCAACTTTTACATAATTTGTAGTTGTATCCTCAAGCGTTGCCTCCACATTATCAAGAGTAAGAACAGAAGGTCTGCCTAACGTCCTTGCTTTGTTATCTTCTTCAAGCATATTAACTTGCATCATGAAGGCGCTCTGATCGGTACTGAAAACCGTGGAAAAAATACCGCCGCCATTAGGGTTTAAACTTCCTGAATTTGAAATTTGATGCCCCACACCGCCGGCAATTTGCCAATTTCCGGTTCGGCGTGCCGCCTGCCAATCAATACCTAAGGAATCAGCTGCTCCCACATCAACATCAACGATTGCGGCATGCAGTTCCACCAATCTTACCGGAACATCAAGTTCTTTTATAACATCTTCATAATAAGGCATGCGGTAATCATAATCATGAATAATAACGGCATTTAAGCGCGAATCGGCAATAATAGACGGAGAAAACAGATTTCGGGGCTGTACCGATCCGCTGCTTTGTATTGATGTGTCGGAAGGTAAACTATTTTGACTACTGCTTTGAGAACCTTTTATCAATCCGCTGCCGCGAAGTCCCTGCAAAGCCGATCCTCTTTGTGTTACGGTAACGCCCGAACCTTGGATATTATTGGATCCGCCTGAAACCATACTTTGCAAAATAGAAGCCACACCCGGAATATGAACATTTCTATCCGAACTGCTTACTTCAATATCTTCAGCCTTTGCATGCTTTAAACGAATAACTTTCATTACAACATGCTCTTCCGTTGCGACATCAAATTGTCTTATTGCATCTACAATCGTATCAACATAACTTTGAGGTCCTGAAACACTTAACATTCCGTTTGAATTGATTCTTACAGGCAAATTTGCAGAAATAAGGCCTGCGGCTCTGACTTCATTTAAAAGCTCCTGTGCTGAAAGAGCCGAAGGTTTTACAACGCTTTGAGTTAACTCACTGTCACTGTAAAAATAAATATTTTTCCCTTTTATGTAATAACAGACGCCAAAAGCCGTTTTCATTCCGTCAATAAACAAATCGGGATCTATATTTTCAAATCTTCCGTTAACTTTTCCCGTCAAAGATGGAGACACATTTACCGAATATCCCTGCTGTCTAGCAAAATCAGCTAGAACCGAAGATATATCCTCTTGAGAGGAATAATGACTGTAAGGTTTATTAAACGCAAACGAATAAGCAGGAATTATCATCAGCATAAATGCGATAACATATAGAGCTTTCCTAAAATGTCCCCACGTATTTTTTATGACGTTCACGGATTTACTCCCCAAAAATTAAAAGCTTCAACACGCTCTGAGCTTTCATTTGAGTATAAATGCTCCACAAAGAAATCACAATCATCCAAGAAATTCTGACATAAAGATAAAAGTGTATTTTTATCAATTAATGAAACATCAACATCAAGTTCAAGACATAGATCTTTATCTTCAAGCGTAAAATTTACTTTATGATCCTGCCATATAGCAGCGGTCATGGTTGCGCCTTTTTTGGCTATTTCAAATGCATCATCATCGTTTTGCGGCAACGTAAATAAAACAGCACGCATTAACAAAACATTAGAATTCAAGGCATACAGGCTGAACGTATAATTATCAAAAGCAATATCAATTTTACTTTTGTCCAAAGCCAAATCCTTCTGATTAAAGCTCCATCCGGCTTCCTTACAAATAAGCTCAATTGCATCACGTGCCTGCATGCCATTACTCCTTATTAGCCTAAAATGCGTTTATTCGCCTCAATCATTCCCTGAGAAATGGTTGATGACGTATCGATGGATCTTTGCACCACTGACTGCAATGACTCAGTAATGGATTTTACCTGATCGGCAAAAGCATCAATCTTTTTCTGATCCGCCTCAAGTTCTTTTAGACCGGCATCAACTAAAGCTGCACCATATTCTCCTCCGGCTTGAATAAAACCGGTTACGGACTTTGTAGCTTGCTCAAAAGCAGTAACTGCAGCGCTTTGTGCCATTTTCTGCGCATCGGATAAAGCGCTGTTTCCTGCAATTTTAATTGACATTCCCATCTGAATGCCGCTGCTTGCCATAGAAATTACATTTGAAACGATTGAGCAGGCAAATTTAATTGTAGCCTGCTTGCGCATTTCGCTTGCCTGCTTTTCCATTAAATCAGCACTTTGCATCTGAGCTTCATAGGTCATATTGCGATTTTCTCTAACCTGCTCGGCAAGAGTCTGACTTATCAAAGCCAAAATAGTAGCTCCTGCTGATGCCATAGCCACCATGGAACTTCCAAGATCGGAAGAATTAAATGACAAGCCGTTTCCGTGCAAATTAGGAATTGAATCAGCATCCTTACCCTGAGCACCTGGAATTGCAGAATTGTTATTGGTATTTATATTGTTATCAGATCCGACATTTCCATAAAAGGAAGTCTTTTCATTGCCGTTAACTCTAATCATAATTTTTCTCCTATGCCATCGCAGGAGCTGAACCGCCTGAAAGGACTGACTGCATGGTGCTATTGCAATCATCAATAACATCCTTTACGCCTTCAGCCATTGCAGTGGCCTTTTCCATAATCTTTTCTATCTGTTTTGTGTCCAAATCCTGAGCAATCTGAATTCTCATCAAAATAGCTTCAAGAAGCTTGGAATCAGCTTTGATTTCATCTATCTGTTTTTCATAAACAGCAGACGTAATATTTACTGCTGAACTTGCAGCTTGAGTTCCTGCTGAAACAATGTTTGTTGCATTATTCATAATTTGCTGGAACTTAGTTAGCTTTGATACCTCGCCAAGCTTTGCCGCATCAGAAATTGTCTTTGCAGCACCTGCACCGGAAAGCACGCTTCCTACAATTCCTATAGCAAATGACGTAATCATTCCGCAAATTGCAGCTGCCTGCTCATTTCCGCCGGTTGCTTTTGCCGCCTCCGCAAATCCGTTTTGCAAGCTAAGCTTTCCGTCAGAAGCCGTAGACATAATCGTTTCAACAGTTGAGGCGATTAACAATCCGGCACCGATAATACTTGCAGGATTCGGCGCAATAACAGCACTGGCAAGGACAGCAACTGCGGCAATAGCTTGAATCACACAGCTTATGATTGAAAAAGCTTGCTTCAATTTGTCTAAAAAGCCCTGTTTTTCAGCTTTTTCAGCTTGTTCCTGCAGCTTTTCGATTCTTTCCTGATTTATCTGCTTGCGTTCCTCAGCATGTGCCTGCAACGTAGCCACGCCTGATGAAACGGCCTCTTTTCGCTCCTCCATGCCGAGCATGGACATTATTGCTTCTTCGCACAATCCCATAATTACACTCATGGGAATAGTATCATTCGGCGCACTTAAAGAAGGCAGAGAATCTAAATTGAGATCACCTGAAGAAACATCCGGAATTGACGAGCCTGAGCTTGAACTAAGACCCTTTTCTTTAATTCGGCTTAAGATCTCACTGATCTCTTGTGCCTGTGCTTTGCTGACATCATGAACATTATTCATATTCAAAACCTATTATTTTTCAGACACAATCTTTAATAAAGCGGCCCCTTTGTTTTTGAAGGTATCGTCTTTGGCATCACCTTCTTTACCCATAATGGACAAACTTTCAAGAGCCGCAACGGCATTTTCTTTTTCTCCGGCTTTAAGCAAGCAAACTGCCGCATAGTACATCGGCTCGGGATCCACAAGACCGCTTACTACGGATGCCAATGAATAAATATCTGCAGCCTTTTTATAATTTCCCAAAGCCTGTTCGCAGCCGCCAAGCCCCATAAAGTATTTAATTTCATTGTAATCATAAAGACATAATGCTCTGAAAATACTGGCGGCATCATCAAAGTTCTTACTTTGATAAAGCTGATAAGCTAAAGCATAAAGTGCCTCTAAATGTTTTTTATCAACCCCTGCCAAATCAGCGACACTGCAGCCTTGACCGAATAATGCTACAAGCTCTGTTGCAGTAAACTGATGCTTTTCCATAAAAAACTCCTTACATTCTCACTCTGTCAATAGGTTGCACCGATATTTCAGGAGTTAATTCCTGATAATCAAGAACCGGTACGTTATAAAATTCGGTTTCGATAAGACGTCTTACATAACGGCGAATATCTATTGAGGCAATAATCACCAAATTACGATTACGCTTACCTAAAGCCCTGCCGACTTCTTTTAAAAAACGTCTTGATGACTGCGGATCCAAAGCTAAAAATGCCCCCGAAGAAGTTTGACGAATTGATTTTCTAATCAATTCTTCTACAGACGGCTCTAATAAAATTGCAGGTAAAATATTTTGTCCGGCGCAATATTTATAGCTTATCTGTCTCTTCAAGCAGCTTCTAATATATTCACAGAGCATCACCTGATCTTTTTCTTTGGGCGCCCAAATAATAATTGCTTCTAAAATTGAGCGTAAGTCGCGAATAGAGATCTGCTCCTGAACAAGACGCTTAAATAAATCAGCAATTTTCTGCAAAGGAAGAAGTCTTGATACTTCATGTACTAAATCAGGGGCTCTGTCTTCCATCTTATCAAGCAGATACTTAGCCTCCTGCAAGCCGATAAAATCAGAGGCATGTCTTGCCAGGACCAAAGAAAGATTTAAAGAAATGACTTTAGAATGCGTGTAATATGAAACACCGATAGTCTTTAACTTGTCCTTATCTTCTTCTTTTATCCACCAAGTCTTTTCCGAAGGCAAAAAAGGACGACCTTCTTTTACTTCAACGCCAAGCATGCGAATGTTGTCAGGATCTTCACGCACCATGACGCATCCCGGTTCAAGCTTACCGTGAGCTACCGGAATCTCATCAAGATTAAGCACATATTCATATGGCTCAAGATTGGGATTTTCTCTAAGATTAACCCCGGGGAAAGGAACTCCCAAATCAAAATATAAAGCTCTTCTTAATGCGGCAAGCTCGTCGTTTAAAGCACTAAAATCAAGGCTATCGCTTAGATTATTAGACAAATCCAAAATTAGAGGAACTACGGGAGCAAATTCTTCACTTCCCGCTTCTTTGGAAAATGCTTTGCGCTTATCCGTTGCCGAACGCAGCGTTTTTTGAATTTCAACTTTAGGATCAACCTTTAGATCTTTATTTTTCTGCATATAGGACAGAGCATAACCTATAGCAAAAAGAATAAACGCTAAAGAAAACAGCTGCGGTTTAGGAAAGCCCGGGATCAAAGCAAAAAGGAAGACCAAAGTGCCGGCTATTTTTAAAGCCTTAGGCTGAGAAAATACTTGATCGCCGATTTGCTCTCCGACATTATCATTGTCACCGCCAGATCTGGTTACAAGAATACCGGCGGAAATTGCGATTAATAACGAAGGAATTTGCGAAACCAAACCGTCACCGACGGTAAGCACGCCATAAAGCTGTAAAGCTTCTCCTGACGTCATTCCCATCTGGGTTACGCCGATAATCGTACCCGCAACAATATTTACGGCAGCAATTAAAAGTCCTGCAATTGCGTCTCCTTTTACAAACTTCATGGCACCGTCCATAGCGCCATACATTTGACTTTCAAGGGAAACGGCGTTTCTTCTATTTTGTGCTTCTTCTGAATCAATGGAGCCTGCACGCAAGTCGGCATCAATTGACATTTGCTTTCCTGGCATTGCATCCAATGAAAAACGCGCTCCGACCTCAGACACACGTTCAGCACCCTTTGAAATTACCAAAAACTGAACAATTGCGATGATTATGAAAACTACCGCTCCGACAATAAAATTTCCGCCTACGGCAAACTCACCGAATGTGAAAATAATTTCACCGGCATCTGCCTGCAGCAAAATCAAGCGTGTGGTCGCGATGTTTAAACCGACGCGAAATAAAGTCGTAAATAAAAGCAGAGTAGGAAAAGAAGAAAAGCTTAAAACATTCGGCGCATACATAGTCATCATCAAAATGACGAATGACATTGATATATTCGCGGAAATAAGCAAATCTACAAGCGGTGTAGGCAAAGGCACAACCATTAAGCATATAACCGCCACCACCATGCCGACCAAAAGAAAATCGGCATGTTTGGTTACAAGCGAGGAAGCAGTACGAGCGCTGTCAAGTAATGTCATACTTTCTCCCTTAAGTTATTAATCATGGCGTTAGCTTCAGCTTCCCGCCCTGTTTTAATCAAAGCCCGAGCGCGCAGAAGATAGACTGAGCGATAGATATCTTTATCCTGACTGAATTCATTTATTTCATCAGATAACGACAATACTTTTTCGTATTCTTCTTTATTATCAGCACATAAAATCAACATAGCTTTTGCCCAGATATCTTTAGGATTTAAAGCTAAAATCGCTTTAGCTCCCCTATTGGCGCTGTCTACATGATTCATCTGAAAATAAAAATACGTCAGAATCTTAAGCGTATTATTCTCATCAGGAGTAAGACCTTTAATTTCTATCGATTCAGCCATCTTATCCCTCGACCATCATGCCTAAATAAGCTTTTAACAGTTCGCGATTTTCCATTAAAGGACTAAGATCTTCACGCAAAAATCTTCTTACATCAGCATCCTTAATCCCTTGCATTCTTTCAAAAATAGAATTTAAAGATCTATTTAAATTTGCCGGCTGCAAAATATCATTACTGGAGAGTTTCGGTTCTAATCCCTGCAAAGCGATTGCACTGAAACTATTTCCCTTATATAACTCATCGAGCTTAACTTCAGTTTCGTTTTGTACGACAATCTGCTCTACTTGCGGCAAATGTTCGCTCTCCGGCAGATTCATAACACTGCCAAGCCCGATATTGGAATTTAAAATATTGACGGAAGAACTCATAATTACTCTCCGTTTATGACTTTGTCATATATGGTTTTTAAATTAAGTACGGAGTTTTCAATATCCATAGCCGAAATGTCAGAAGACAATTTTGTCAAAAGCATTATTCTATCTTTGGCAAATCCTACTGAAAATTCAATAGAATGACGATTAAAAACTGAGCATTCACTTAAAAACATCATCAAAGTATGCTTATCATAAGAAGCTACCGGAAAAGATAAAGACATTATCAAAAACTCTTCTTCACCTTTAGATGACTCCAAGCAATAATCCAAACCATTCCATCTAAAGCTCAGAGGATTTTCTTTTGAAAAAGAAGAAAAACTTACTCCCCAACGGCTTTCCAGTTCGTTTATTTCTCTATCAATCATCAGTTGCCTCCCTGCTCAAGCCACTCGTCTTCTTTTTCAATTAACTTATCGACAAGGTTTTGGACGGCATCAATCACATGAGCCCTGTTTTCGACTCCGAAAAAGACCTCAGAGCCTAACTCTCGAGACTTGTTAAGCAAATCCTGAGCCATCAGGACTTCAGTTTCAGGATCTTGCTTAGGAACTTCCGTATAAAGAGATCTGACTTGGGATGTCTGTATGAATTTCTGCTCAGAAAGCTTAAGCATGCGTTCAAGCAGAGAAAAACCGTTTAAATTACCTGAATCGAGATGATAAATCTTGTCAAAACGCTCAACAAAACCGTTTAAGATAACTGAAGCTCCGTTTATAGATCTTGCAAGAGATAAAGACGTACCGACACTCTCAAGCAAAACTTGTTCCTGAGACTGATTGACTGAAGCCAAATCAGCAGATAAAGCCTCAAACATAAAATCTATTCCGGCATCAACTTTATCTGCACCAAATTTTTTCTCAATATAATGAAGCATCTCTACCGGAGTTTTACAGTCATGACTTAGCTCACTGTATGAAAGACATAAATCAAAAGAAGAAGATAAATCATTATGTCCTGCAACACTTATAGTATTAATGCAGGCATCAATTTCACTTTTTTCATCAGTATAAAGAGCCTGTGCCAGATCTTTGATTTTCTCCGCAAATGACGGATCTTTCTCATTATCGGCATACTGCAGTAAAAAAAAGTAATTAGAAGCCGGATGACCGCCTTGTTCTTTTAGGCGATTTAACATGCTCTCACGATTTTCCTTGCCGGCTCTTAAATCTTCTAATAATTTACTTTTCTGATTGCGATCATCATTGTCCGTCTGCAATTCAAAAGCCTGCTTCATTTTCTCAATTTTTTCTTCTAAATTGAGAGCAGCCTGCTTTTGTTTGCGATCCTTTAATTTAGTTTGCTTTGAATTATCGCGAGCAAAGGTAAGCTCTTCTGCGCTGTCGGCAAGAGACGCTTCGGGACTTTCGGCAACCTGAACGGCAGCTCCCGAAAGTTCTCCTACATTACTTTTTGCAGCATGTGCCGAAGATATTCCTTCCTGCACTAAACTTGCCGCATTGTTTATACCTCTAACGTCATTCATAGCAAACCAAATCTTCTAAAGTTAAGTAAAAAACAATCAGACCAAGTTATGAGAACCGCGGCGGCTGCTTAATGATACTTTGGGCTTGTCTTCAATTCCCAATTTATTCTTAAAAGCAAAAACGCGTTCATTTACAGATTTTTGAGTCTCACTCTTAATTTGAGTAAGCAATTCTTCTGCTTTGGCCTTATCGTCAGCAGTAATATCAAGAGTCGGAGCCATAGTTTCAATCTGCTTGCGGGTGGCCTCATTTATGGCATCCAATTCTTTTATTTCTTTTTCAACATCTTTTAAAAATGCATATGGCAAAACGATCAAACTGATGGAGTTCAC
>NZ_GL830965.1 GCF_000188195.1 Succinatimonas hippei YIT 12066 | reverse complement strand
TTGACAGGAGAAAAAGAATCTCTATAATGTGCAACCACTTGAGCGGCACGCTCTGCTCAAAAAGCTCTTTAAAAATACGGTACAGACAATCTGTGTGGATCCTTGACTAAGGATTGAGTTTTAAGAAAGATTCAAACGAATTCAGATAATGAAGAGTTTGATCATGGCTCAGATTGAACGCTGGCGGCAGGCTTAATACATGCAAGTCGAACGGTAACATAGCGAAAGCTTGCTTTTGCTGATGACGAGTGGCGGACGGGTGAGTAGTATCTGGGAAACTGCCCTGAAGAGGGGGACAACAGCTGGAAACGGCTGCTAATACCGCATAAACCCTGCGGGGGAAAGGAAGGCAACTTCCGCTTCAGGATGTGCCCAGAAGGGATTAGCTAGTAGGTGAGGTAAAGGCTCACCTAGGCGACGATCTCTAGCCGGTCTGAGAGGATGACCGGCCACATCGGGACTGAGACACGGCCCGGACTCCTACGGGAGGCAGCAGTAGGGAATATTGCACAATGGGGGGAACCCTGATGCAGCCATGCCGCGTGTGTGAAGAAGGCCTTCGGGTTGTAAAGCACTTTCAGCGGGGAGGAAATTAAGTTAGACGTTACCCGCAGAAGAAGCACCGGCTAACTCCGTGCCAGCAGCCGCGGTAATACGGAGGGTGCGAGCGTTAATCGGAATAACTGGGCGTAAAGGGCACGCAGGCGGGCTGATAAGTAAGGTGTGAAATACCGGGGCTCAACCTCGGGGCTGCATTTTAAACTGTCAGTCTAGAGTATTGCAGAGGGAGACGGAATTCCGGGTGTAGCGGTGAAATGCGTAGATATCCGGAAGAACACCGGAGGCGAAGGCGGTCTTCTGGGCAAATACTGACGCTCAGGTGCGAAAGCGTGGGGAGCAAACAGGATTAGATACCCTGGTAGTCCACGCCGTAAACGATGTCGATTAGGAGATTGAGCAGAAGCTTGGTTTTCGGAGCAAACGCGCTAAATCGACCGCCTGGGGAGTACGGCCGCAAGGTTAAAACTCAAATGAATTGACGGGGGCCCGCACAAGCGGTGGAGCATGTGGTTTAATTCGATGCAACGCGAAGAACCTTACCTGACCTTGACATCTGAGGAATGCCTGAGAGATTTAGGCAGTGCCTTCGGGAGCCTCAAGACAGGTGCTGCATGGCTGTCGTCAGCTCGTGTCGTGAGATGTTGGGTTAAGTCCCGCAACGAGCGCAACCCTTGTCCTTTGTTGCCAGCGCGTGATGGCGGGAACTCAAAGGAGACTGCCGGTGACAAACCGGAGGAAGGCAGGGATGACGTCAAGTCATCATGGCCCTTACGGTCAGGGCTACACACGTGCTACAATGGGGCGTACAGAGGGAAGCGAGGCCGTGAGGCGGAGCGGAGCCCACAAAGCGTCCCACAGTTCGGATTGGAGTCTGCAACTCGACTCCATGAAGGCGGAATCGCTAGTAATCGCAAATCAGAATGTTGCGGTGAATACGTTCCCGGGCCTTGTACACACCGCCCGTCACACCATGGGAGTGGATTGCACCAGAAGTGGCTTGCCTAACCCGTAAGGGAGGGCGGTTACCACGGTGTGGTTTATGACTGGGGTGAAGTCGTAACAAGGTAACCCTAGGGGAACCTGGGGTTGGATCACCTCCTTAACGAATTAAGAAAATTCAATTACTTAGGCAAGAGTCCACACAGATAGTCTGAACCG
>NZ_GL830964.1 GCF_000188195.1 Succinatimonas hippei YIT 12066 | reverse complement strand
GCGAATTGCCGGATCCTTTTCTATGAAAGATCCATTTATAAGTATTGATTAATGTCTAATTTTAGTTATTTTTAAGTAGTTTTTTATCCATACTTCCTGATTTAAATCCCTCAAGATCCAAGGTTACGTAATCAAAACCTGCTTGTTTAATTATGCCGAGAAGCATGTTTTTTTGCGCTAATGCTTTAGAAAATTCATTTTCATCAAGCTCAATTCTAGCGATATTGTCATGCGCTCTTACTCTTACATTATAAAAGCCTAAAGCCTTTATTTTGCTTTCGGCATTTCCTACAGCATCAAGTTTCTCTTGGGTTAAGCATGTTCCGTAAGGGAAGCGAGTAGCTAAACACGGTGCTGATGGCTTTGCTGCTGTCTTGATATCATGATTTTTTAAAATATGGCGTACTTCGGTTTTATTGATATTCATTAAAGCAAGAGGACTTAAGATATCAAGTTCATGAAGGGCTTTAATGCCGGGTCTATACTCTTTTAGATCGTCACTGTTGGTTCCGTCAAAAATTACATCGCATTTACGTTGCCGTGCTTTATTCGCAATTGCACTGAAAATATGCTTTTTACATAAATAACAGCGATTTATCGGATTATTTTTAATATATTCAAGTACGGATATTTCAATGATTTCAAGAGATACGTTAAAGCTTTGACATATATTGAGGGCTTCTTTAGCTTCAAGGCGCGGATTTAATGCTGTACTTGCGTAAAAAGCATATACGCTCCCGCCTTCTTTACGGCACAGTTTAGACAGCTCAAATAATAAAAGAGTGCTATCGGCACCGCCTGAGAAGGCAAGCGCCGTACGCTTTTTGGCGTACGGCGTTAAGTAACTTATAAGCTTTTCCTCAGCGCTTGGCATAAAGTTCTCCCCGTATAATGGCATCGGTTTCTTTTAAAGTGAGATGTCTATTTTCAGCAAGTGCTTTTAAGCTTTCATATTCAGGATAGGTAAAGACGTTTCCGCCCAATTCATCAGGCAAGGTACAGCGCTTTACTTTTATCTGGCCAAGCTTTGATTCGTAATCAAAAATTTCACGTTTTAAGATGATGCGCTTCATGGGAATATAACGAAGTCCTATCGACGTTGACTCGTTAAGTATGATTTTGCTTAGGGATAAAAGTTTATCGGGTGCACAAAT
This sequence comes from Succinatimonas hippei YIT 12066, assembly GCF_000188195.1. Classification (GTDB taxonomy): domain Bacteria; phylum Pseudomonadota; class Gammaproteobacteria; order Enterobacterales; family Succinivibrionaceae; genus Succinatimonas; species Succinatimonas hippei. Next base: position 33,680 of record NZ_GL830964.1, on the reverse strand, counting down.
TACTTTAAGCTCGTAGGCGGGGCGGTTTTTCTTCATGAAAACGCCGGTGTAGCTGACGTCAAAAGCTCCGGCTTGCTGCAGTTTTTCAGCAAGATAACCTAAAAGTTCGCCGCTGCTGTCATCAATATTGCATTCTATTTTAATTATTTCATCATTAGAATATAAAGCTGATTCTTCTTTATTATCTGCTTTAAATAAAATTGCTCTTACGAAGCTTGGTTTGACGTAAGCTCGCTTGCCTGCTCCGTATCCTGTTTTTAGCATAACGCATTGTGGTAAAGGAGCAAAGGTAGGGTTTAACGCTGCGACGATAGCGGCCCCGGTAGGGGTGATGAGCTCGCCGAAAGTATCTGTTTGACGCATCGGAATTTTATTGTCGGCAAGAATATTGCAGACGGCAGGAACCGGAATCGACAGAACTCCGTGGCAGCAGTTGATTTCACCGTAACCTTCGGCAAGTGCTGAGCAATATACTTTATCTATATTAAGTGAGTCTATGCAGACAGCTGCCGCTAGAATATCGGCGATGGAGTCAAGTGCTCCCACTTCATGAAAATGTACGTCTTCAATCGCCTTGCCGTGCGCTTTAGCTTCGGCTTTAGCGATTATGGTGAAGATTTTTTCTGCAAGACGTTTAGCGTTTACCGAGGCTGTGCTTTTATTAATAATGGCAATCACATCCTTAAGATTGCGGTGATCATGATGATGCTCATGGGAGTGTTCGTGTCCGTGTGCATGTTCATGTTCATGCTCATGCTCATGCTCATGGAGATGGCTGTGTTCTTCATCATGATGTTCATGATCTAAATGACGGTGTGCTTGTGGAAACAAATAATCCATGTCACTGTCATGGTTGTCGACGGTAAGTTTTACTTTAAAGTCGCACATATCAAGATTGGCTTTAGTTACTCGTGAAACGGCAACGGAAAAGCCTTCAAGATTAATGCTGCTTAATACTGATTCAACAAGTTTTTGATCTGCGCCTAAATCTAGCATGGCGGCTACAAACATATCTCCGCTTATGCCGCTTTTTAAATCAAGATAAAGAGAGTTCATATAATGTATCCTTTTTATTTATCGGTATTGGCTTTAACTGCAAGGCGGTTGATTTGCGTGGCGATAAAGCCGGCTCCGAATCCGTTATCGATATTGACGGTAGCGACACCGTTAGCACAGGTATTGATCATGGTAAGCAGGGCGGACAAACCGTGAAAATTCGCACCGTAGCCTACGGAAGTCGGCACTGCGATAACGGGATTGGCGACCAAGCCTCCGATAACCGAAGCCAAGGCTCCCTCCATGCCGGCAATAACAATAGTGCAGTTGGCGTTTTGGATCGGCGTTAAATTTGCCAGAATGCGATGAAGTCCGCTTACTCCGGCATCATAGATACGACTTACTTTGCCGCCGAAATATTCGCAAGTGCGGGCAGCCTCTTCGGCTACCTTTATATCGGATGTTCCTGCGGTGACTACGGCAATGGAGCCTTTAAGTTCTTTTTCTTTATGATAGGAAATTATTTGGCTTATCGGATCATATTGAAGTTGCGGCATAAGTTTTTGCAGCATTTCAGCCTGAGCCTTGCTGCAGCGCGTACCGAAAACTTCGCCGTCCACCTCTAAGAACTTGCTTACGATTTTAACTAAGAAATCATCAGCTTTTCCTTGGCAGAATACTACCTCTGACATACCGGTACGCAAGCGGCGATGCATATCCAGCTTGGCATAATCAAGATCGATAAAAGGCGCAGCTTTAATTTTTGCTTTTGCAGACTCAATTGAAATGGTGCCGTTTTTTACCCCGTTTAAAAGTTCATCTAAATCCATAGCCATGTTTATATCTCCAATATGTTAAGGCAACGCACGCTGTGACCTGACGGCATGCTTACAAGTTCCGGCATTGTGTTTAAACATTGCGGTATTCTTTTTGCACAACGTTTGTAATAAGGACAGCCGCTGTCAATGCTTATGGGACATGACAGAGCATTGTTTTGTTTTAATAAAATCGGATCTTGCTTTCCACTTAAAATATCCGAAGCCTTTTCAAGCTCTTTAGTATAAGGGTGCAGCGGAGAGCAGTCCTGCAAGTCTTCTAAAATCATGCCTTTAAACATAATGGCAAGACGTTTGCAGAAACTTTTGGCTAGATTGAAGTCATGGGTTATAAATAAAACGCTCATGCCTTCATTTTGATATTCTTTTATAAGTTTTAAGCATTCCCGTGCAGAGAGAGGGTCAAGAGATGCGGTAATTTCATCACATAATAACAATTTAGGTTTGATGATAAGACTTTTAAGCAGACATAGTCTTTGCAGTTGTCCAAGGCTTACTTCGTTTGAATGCTTATTTAAAATATCGGTATGAAGTCCGATTTTAGGTAATTGCCTTGATATAAGCTTAAAAGCGTCAAACTTGTTTAAGCCTTTTAAATTAATTAAAGGAGCAGCCATAAAATAGGAGAGTTTTTGATAAGGACTTACAGCGCTTTTAGGATCTTGAAAAATATACTGAATTTTAGTGTAGTAATCTTTTTTATCCGTTATTTTATTTAACTCTGTCTCCCAAAATTCGGCATGTCCCGTATAATTTTTTAAGCACAAATTTAAAATATTGCATAAAGTGGTTTTGCCGCAGCCCGATTCACCTACAAGTGAGAGCATCTGTCCTTCATCTATACATAAAGAAAGACCGCGCAGAGCTTTAACCTGCTTATGGTTTTCAACGTCATAGTTAAATTTAAGATCTGTGAGTTTAAGCAACATCAGCGTCTGCCTCATTTATGCTTTTGCGGATAAGTGTGCCGTTTTCAAGGTGGTAGCAGGCGGCGTTTAAAAATTTTACTTCGTCTTCATTATGCGTAATAAAAAATAGACTAAATCCCATTTCTCGCTGCAGATTTTTTATCAGCTGTAAAATTTGTATTCGGGTTATAACGTCAAGCGAGCAGGTAAATTCATCCGCAAGAATAAGTTTCGGCTGCTGCAATAGGGCAAGAGCTAAAATTACACGCTGCGCCATTCCCTGAGAAAGCTCAAAAGCCCGGCGTTTTAACAGATTTTGCGGGTAGGCAAGCTGCATTTTATATAAAAGGTTTACGGCAAGCTCTTTAACTTTAAGCTTTGCCTCTTTGCTTGTAGCCCGCATAGCCTCTTCGAAGTGACTTAAGATGTTTTTGCGATCGTCAAAATTTTCCTGAGGATTTTGCAAAATGAGGGTAAAGCCTGAACCGAAATAGGATCTTAATTGTTTTAAATTAAGCATACTGATATTTTGCGAGTCAAAATAAATATCTCCGCTTACGGAAAAGTCACATGGCAATAAATGACAAACAGCTTTAAATAATGTACTTTTACCGACACCGGAAGGGCCGGTTAAGGCGGTGCAATCACCTTGTTTTAAAACAAGATTGGCGTTTTTCACAAAAATTCTGTCGCCATTTGTAATTGACAGATTGTTAATTTGTAAAAGTTCCGGCATCTACGTTTACCTTAGAGTCGATTAAGTAGTAATCAAAAGTATAAAGATGCAGATCTTTAACCCTATTGGAGCTTACGATATTAAGCTTGGGATAACTTATGTATAAAGCTGCTACATCTTCATTTAATAGATTGGCAATCTGTACGGTAAGCTTTACACGTTTGTTTCTTTCAAAGCTTTCTTCAAGTTTTGAAAGTAAAGCGTCAAGATCTTGATTGGCATAATGCCCGAAGTTGGCGTCACCTTTGCTATGGTAGCGTGATTTTAAAAAGTATCCGCTGTCTCCGGTGGGCAGAGCGCTGTCGTTGGCTGAACATAAATCAAAGTCGGCTGCACTTATAGCGGCGCTTAAATTTTCCGTCTGAATAAGATTTACTTTAATGCCCAGTGCTGCCAAATCTTCTTTAATGCATTGGGCGATAATAAGGCTGTCTGCAGATCCGTGATCTGATTTTAAGCGATAGTTTAGTTCAATGTTTTGACCGTTAAATTCTCTTATTCCATCATGATTTAAGTCGATGATCTTAGCTGTATCAAGCAGACTTGCAGCAAGAGATGGATTGTAATCTGTAGTGGTAATTTCACGTCCGAAATCAAAATGCGGAGAAATAACTCCGGAAGCGGGCTCACTGCCGGTAAGTTGTGCTATTTCATTGCGGTTTATTGCTAAACTGATGGCTTTTCTGATGATTTTTTGCTTTAAAAATTCATTATTATGATTTAGATAAACGACATCAGTGCGCGGTCCGGGAGTACTTTGCGTATTGAAGGCACTGTCATTTTGCAGCAGTTTGAAATCAGGATAATCTACCGTAGTAATGATATCAAGATCTCCTGCCTTTAAGGATATAAGTCTGCTTTGTGCATCCGGTATGTAATAAAAATCAATGGATGAAAGCGGTGCTTTGCCGTCTCTAAAATAAGGATTCGGAGTGACCTGAATGTGCTCATTGGGGGTAAACGAACTTATTTGATAAGGACCCGTTGTAACGGGAAGGCTTACAGTTAAGTCTTGATTGGACTCAGGGAGTTTTATGACGGCAAAAAGCGGTTCGCATAGATTGTAAAAAAGCTCGGGACACGGTTTTTTGGTGTAAATCGTTATGGTACGTTTAGTATTGTCGGCACTGATTTTTAAAGGCTCAAAATATTGTTTGGCTCGAGGGCTATAGGCAAAAATTCTTTCTAAATTGCGCTTTACCATGTCGGCGTTAAGTTCACTTGCATCGGAGAATTTAATACCCTGCTTTAACGTCAGCTCATAAGTAGTTTTATTGATAACTTTAAATTGTTCTGCAAGCGCCGGGATAAGGCTGCCTTTGTCGTCAAGACGCAGCAATGTTTCTCCGGCTCCGACCCGTACCAGGATCCATCCGTTAAAATAGTCCTTAGGATCAAGCGAATAATTTAAAAAGAATAATCCTACCTTTAAAGACTTTTCGTTGTTTGCTGATGTGCCTGCGGTCATATTATCGCTTTTGCCGCAGGAAACAATCGCAAGAGGCAGGATAAATACTAAGAAAAAAACAGACAGTAATTTTTTTATTTGATTTTTTATTTTCAGCATAAATTTATCCTGCTTATTTCAAATCTTTTAGCATAGCTTTGTCCTAAAAGATTAAATAAAAGTGAGCTTATAAAAATAAATAATGCGGGGAAAATAAGCAGATGCGGAGCACTGTCTAAATAGTTGCGGTTTTCAAAGAGCATAGATCCCCATTCAGGCAGCGGCGGCTGGGAAGACAAACCTAAAAAAGACAGTGTCGCCATAGCTAAAATTACGGCGCTTAAATCTAAAAGAGCAGTAATTAAAAGTTGATCTTTTAACTCGTAAAAAAGATAGTATCTGATGATTCTAAAAGTATTTTCACCTGAAAGTCTTGCTTGTTTCATATAGTCGTTTTGCATAGCATCACCGGAGATTGTGTAAGTGATACGCGCAAAATGCGGCCATAAGAAAAGAGCAATGGCAAAACTTGAACCGAAAATACCGGCGCTTAAAGTACCAGCGATGAAGATAACGGCAATACTTTGAGGAAAAGAGAGCAGCAGATCTGTTAATATTTTACTGATAGATCCTAAAAAGTTGTTACAAAAAGCTTGTATAAGGCCCAATATTACCCCTATAGCAAGAGAAACGGCGATAACGGCTATCGCAGTCAGAAATGAGGGAAAAGAGGCAGAAAGCAGTCTTGACAATAGGTCTCTTCCCAGACGATCGCAGCCTAAAATATGGGATGACGACGGAGCGGCAAGAGAAAGCTCGGGGGAGGTTGTATACGGATCACAAGGAATAAAAAAAGCTCCCAAAAATAAAAAACCGCACCAGATGACGCAAATCAAACTTATAAGATAAAAGACTAATCTTTTACTCATTTACGTCACCTCGAGCTTTTCTGGATAAGCGGCGGCACAGCAGATCTACGCTTTTGTTTAAAATAATGAAGATTATTGAGCAATAAATAACGTAGGCTTCGATAAGGTTAATATCGCGCATGGTGACGGCTTTTAATGCAACAGTACCAAGTCCGTTAATGGAAAAAACGGTTTCTACGATGACAGACCCGCACAAAAGACGGGCACAGCTGATGCCGGCAAGCGGTAAAAGTGCGATAAGAGCTCGCGGCAGTACATGCTTTAGCAGAATTACGTTTAAGGAAATTCCGCGCACGATTAAAGCTTGGATATAGCTTTGTGCGATTTCTTTTAACACCGCGGTACGGATTTGTCGTATATAGTAAGCAATCATAGGCAGTGCAAGCGTACCTGCCGGGATCAAAAGTTCCTTAAATGTTATTGCAGGAAGAGTTCCTATAAGTTTAAGTTTGGCCCCCATTATGCTTAAGCATATAAGACCGAGAATAAAAGTAGGGAGGCTTAAGCATAAAATCGCCAGTACATGTAAGAGCTTATCCAGTAAAGAATTAGGGTAAAGAGCGCAATAAAGACCTAAGGGCAGGGAAATTATTACGATTAAAATTGCTGCAATAAAACATATTTTCAAGGTGATGAGAGCAGCTTTGGCTAAAACAGCGCTTACCGGACTTGCATAATAAAAGGATTGCCCGAAATCAAAGCAGATTGCGGCTTTTAACCAATTAAAAAAACGCAGCGGCAATGACAAATCAATTCCCAAGCTTTGTCGCAGCTCATTAATTACATGGGTATCGGTAATACCCATTGGCAGCATGGCGTTTAATGCCGCATCTCCCGGTAAGGATACAATGATAAAAAAGCTTAATGAGGCAATAAACAGTAAAGTTACGATAAAAGCTAACGTATTTTTTACTGTTATTTTCAAATACCGCAGCTTTTTACTCATTTAAGCATCCTTTATTGCCTTAATGACAAAAGCATCAATAATGTTTTTTCCGTTTTTAATATGCGACTTTAAAATTTCAGATTGTGCTTGGCATTTATTTATATCTTTTAAGATAGTTAAGTCAAAGTCAGGACGCAGTTTATAAGATGCCGGCAGTTTTTTTGCAATCTTGTCGATAATTGATACATCAATATCTTCAAGATGCCGATGGGTTTTATGCGGATCGTACTTTTGATAATCAGGATCTTTATATTGATAATAATGATTTCCGTCAAAAATCAGCATAAGGCCGTGAGGCTTTAAAAGCTCTAAAGCTTTTGTATAGGCAATACGCAAGTCAGGTAAGTTCCAAAAAACATTGCGCGATACGATTAAATCAAAACTTGCAGGGGCGAAAGGCGGATTTTGTATATCTCCTTTAATAAGCTTGAGGTTGACTTTATGATAGGCGGCAAGTTCGGAGGCTTTTGTGAGCATGGTAATGCTTAGATCTATGCCTGTTACTTTAAATCCAGATTTAGCCAAAAGAATGGAAAAGAAACCTGGACCGCATCCTATATCAAGTGCTGCAGGCGTATTGCAAAAGCGATGCTCGATTAATTGATTAAATAGATTCTGTGCGTAAAAAGAATGTTCTTTATCGCAAAGTTCATTTTGCGTATCAAGAGCATAGCCTTGTGCCCGTAATGACCAGTAGTCGGCAATAGCTTTTAGATCTTCTTTCATTTTATGCTCCGCTATTTACAATAAATAAACAGGCATCGGTTAATAAACCTGAGACTGCCGCAAAGATCATTACGAATGCAATGTAATAAATAAAATGTTTAAGGCCTAAGATAGATTTTAACGCCGTTATATTGGTAAGTTTGGTTGCAGGGCCTGAAAGCATGAACGCTACTGCAGCTCCGCAGGACATACCTGAGGATAGACAGGAGATTAAAATCGGTACTGTTCCACCACCGCATAAATATAAAGGAACACCCAAAGTTGCCGATAATAAAACGCCTATCCCGTTATTTTTACCGAAGAGCTCAGAGAATGCATCTTGCGGTACGTGAATGGTAAAAAGAGCCGCAAGTAAAATACCTGCTGCAAAATAAGGCAAAGTAGCTTTTAGATTACGTCCGACATTTTTTAAATAGCGTATAAAAAGATTAGGATCGGTATCATGATTATGTCCTACACCGAATGAGGTAAAGATGAAAAATTCCTTATTCTTAAAGCAAAAACGGATTAAAAGTCCTGCGCTTAATGCCATGAGAAAGCAGGTTAAAATCCGCAGAAAGAAAACAAGAGGCCCTAAAGCTGCCGAATAAGCTATAAGCTGGGGGTTTAAAAGAATGGATGCAACCATGAAACAGGCTAAAAAGTCCTGTCTTACTCCTTTTTGATAAAAAGCTACGACCAAAGGAATAGTGCCGTACATGCAGATAGGCGAGGCAAAGCCTAAAAGTGCAGCGGGAATATATCCTAAGAAACCGAATTTTTTAAGTTTGCTGCGAACAAGCAGAGCATGAATTTTATCTTTGACAAAAACTGAGATTGCCGATCCTAATAAAGTACCTATGATATAAAAAGGTACGATTTGCCGGCACAAAATATCAAGGTAGTACCAAAGATAGATTATTTCTCTTTCGATAAAGTCGTACATAAATTTGCTGCTAAGACCGCGGTTTTAACGCCGCGGTAAACATAGGATTTTTTATTTATCTAAAGATACTAAGCGGTAATTTTTATGTCCAAGCCCCATTTCTTCGGCGTGATCAAGGATCATGGGACCGTTGCGGCTTTCCATGCGTTTAATTAAGGAAGCCCCGTCGGGAGCGGCGTAAACTAAATCAACACAAGCTTGGTCAAGGGCTACAGGATCAAGAGAGGACAAGATACCGATATCATGCATATCGGGTTTGCTCGGATCTCCGTCACAGTCGCAATCTACGGAAAGATTATTCATGACCGAGATATAAAGCATTTTCTCGCCTTTGCCCATATAGTCGGAAACTGCAGAGGCTGCTTCTGCCATTGATTCAATAAAAGCGTTGTGCTCATCTGAGCTGTTTGACATGAAAGCACCGTTTGCTATAGTGGCGAAAGTTCCGATTTCATCGGACATTCCGGCAGTATGGATACGGTTTTTTCCATTGGCAGATGCTACGCCTATTGAAATATTTTTCAGCGCTCCGCCGAAACCGCCCATGGCGTGGCCTTTAAAATGAGATAAAACCATCATAAAGTCATAGTCGGCAAGATTTTTACCTACCAAGTCGGATTTTAAGTGTTTTCCTCCGGTTACCGGAATTTCCATACCGCCGTTTTCGTCCATGATATTTACTTTGGCGATTTGATCAAAACCGTGATCTTTAATAGTTTGGCGATGCATAGCAGTAGAAGCACGTGATCCGCCGTAGGCTGTATTGCACTCAACGATGTCGGCGTTGAATTTTTGTACTAATTCTTTAATTAATGAAGGCTGAAGGTAATGATTATTTCCGGCCTCTCCGGTCGAGAGCTTTACCGCAACTTTACCTGTAGGAACCCGTCCTAAGGCTTCATAGGCTTTCATTAGTCCTGCAGGGCTGATATCTGTTGTCATATATACGATAGGCGCATCTTTATCATCAACGCGATGCTTTAAAGCTGCAGTATCAATATCGGCGGCAAAGGCTGACAGCGAAGTCAAAAGCGCTGCAGCAAACAATGATGTACTTTTAAACCTAAATTTCATAGTCAACATCTCCTTAGTTTAAAAAATAGTCATACTCCGAAATATTCGGAAATTTCATGCATTTTCTTTATTTGCTCTACCTTAAAGGGGCAGCGTTTGTCGCAGTGTCCGCAGTTATTGCACTCTCCGGCATGATGCTCAAGATTTAAGTAATGTTCCTTGGCAAGCGGATCTCCAAGTATGCTTAGGTCGTAATATTTATTGACAAGCCCGACGTTGATTTTTTTCGGACACGGAGAGCAGTGATTGCAGTAAAGGCAGCGTCCCTTGGCGTCTTGAGATATTGCCGTACCTAATACCGAGTAATCAAGTTCATTGGGAGATGCCGTGAAATAGCGCATATAATCATCAATATCGGATACTTTGGTGGCACCGGCCACTAAAGTAATAACAGCAGGGCGCTCAAGAACGTAAGAAATGCATTGCAGCGGAGTTAGAGCAATGCCTATAGGCGATAATTTAGCGTTTAAAAGCTGTCCTCCGGCAAAAGGCTTCATGGCGGAAATTGCAACTTCTTTGCTTTGAGCAAGGCGATATAAATTTTCGCGCTGGGCGTAATCTCCTATAGCATAGTCACCTTTTTTAAAGTCAAATGCGGCATTGATGCTGAACATAAATAAATCAAACATGCCTAAATTTATAAGTTTTTCAGCAATGACTGGAGTATGGGTGGAAAAACCCAGATGTCTAATGATCCCTTGTCGCTTTAAATCTTCTGCTAAATTAAAAATGCCTTTTTCTAATACGTAATTAAGATCTTTTTCTTCGTCGATGCAATGTAAAAAACCAAAATCGGTATATTCAAGCCCTGTAGTATCAAGAATACGCAGGAAGGTATCTTTTACGGTATTAAGATTGCGGGAAAAAGCATAAGCCCCGTTTTTATATATCGCTCCTAAATGCATTTGCGTAAAAACTTTAGAACGGTTTTTAGCTAAAGTAGTCTTTATATGCGGGTAAATAAAATCATAAGCACCGCATAAATCAAAAAAATTGATATCTTTTTCTAAAGCATATGAAAGGATTTTAAACATATCACTATTAGGAGTCACGGCTCCAAGTCCTAAGCCTATTTCACCGATTTTTTCTCCGCCGCGAGGCAATACTCTATAGCGCATATGTGCTCCTTTGTCTTTTTATTGACTTTTCTCCAATTGTATTGAGTATAGAAAGTTTAAACTTTGTACAAAAATACTTTGTTTTTATATGTTTCTATACTTTTTACGTATAGGCGTGTTTCTCGTCTGGTTTAATTTTCTTTTTTATTTGCTTGGTACTGTCTCCCACCATTTAGTGAAAATCTGCTTGTTATTATTAAGATCAACAATCTCACCTATCATCGGAGTCAAAAGCTGAAAGCTTTTGCCAATACTTGCTTTATCAAGACGGATGAAAGGGTCTGCCCATTTGTGGGTACTTAAAGCAAATCTGCCTGAATGCATTGGGATCACTTTCTTGGCTTTTATATCTACGGCAGCTTGTGCAACTTCTTCAGGAAACATATGAATGAATTTCCAGTTTTCGTTATATTGACCGTTTTCAAGCAGCGCCAAGTCGATATTAGGATATGTTGATCCGATTTGCGCAAAATGCTTGCCGTAGCCGCTGTCGCCGCTGTAGAAAATACGGTGATTTTTAGTAGTAAATAAAAATCCGGCCCATAATGTTTTATTGGAACTTAAAAAGCGTCCTGAGAAGTGGCGTGCCGGCAGAATATCTACGCTTAAAGCTTCATCAACATTGATATGGCTGTTCCAGTCTCCTTCAAGGATCTTATCCGGTGTAAATCCCCAGTATTCAAGATGGCTTCTGATGCCTAAAGGACAAATTACTTTTTTTACTTTATCTTTTAGGTAGCTTACGGTTGAATATTCAAGATGATCCCAGTGATCGTGTGAGATAACCAGATAATCAATATCGGGTAAATCTTCAGTTGTATACAAAGTTGTACCTAAAAAAGCTTTATTTAAAAAAGAAACAGGGGATGCGTAATTTTTTATTACGGGATCAATTAAGATCCTTTTACCGCTTATCTGCAATAAAGAGGAAGAATGTCCGAACCAAATTAACAGATCATCTTGTAAATTAAGTTTTTTAAGATCGGTTTTAACATGAGGGATCTCTGTTTGGGGCGCAATATCCGGATATGATGCGAACACAAAATCCCACCAAGCCTCAAATTTCCCTTTATCTCCCGACATCATCGGTGTTTCTTCAATATTTTTAAATTCGCCGTTGTGATAGTTGGGTGATTTCTCTAAAACAGAGATATATTCACCTTCAGGTAAGCTGCCAAATTGGGTGGTGCATGAAGATAGAATTAAAGACATAATGGCTGCCGGAAGTAAAAAGTAAGATATATGTTTAACGGAATGTTTTTTCATTTGGTTTTAGCATCAATATCTTGCAATAAACGGGTTAGAAATATAGATGACGTCTCTTGTTTTCCGTCAGGATGAAGCACAAGGTATTCTTTACCGCTAAATGAAGATCGGCTGGCGCAGTATTTAATAAAATCTTCAGCAGTGTTTAAATCGTCCTTGGCATAATCGTATTTCATTTTTAAATGGTCAACGGCAGCTTCTACTTTATATTCATCTCCGTTTCTGACAAAGATAAGCTCGTGATGCCGTGCCAAAGAATTAAGCAGCGCCTCCACTCTTTTGTCTTCGTTTGCATCAATTGCTAAAGCATTGAAAGAGATAAGCGCCGTAACAGCAAGCAGACATAATTTAACCGACAAAGTTCTCATGTTTTTTTATGACATTAATTTAAAAGGGACGCGTCTGCGTCCCTTTTAAGAGTTATTTACACATGCGTAAAATTTCTTCAACATCAGAAGGTGCAAGCGGTGCAAAGGCCAAATGCAGAGGGAAGCATTTGCAGGCATGCTCTGCCATTTCTTTAAAGTGAAGTTCGTCAGTGATACCGACTTCCTTTAAGGTTTTAGGCAGGCCGATTGAGGCAAAGAATTTTTCAAGTGCTTCAATACCGGCAAGAGCTGCTTTATTATCATCTTCGATATTTACGTTCATGACGCGGCGGGCAAAAGCTGCATAACGGGCTTGAGTCTTAGCGCTTAAGGTATAACGCATTACCTGTGGGGTAAGAATTGCAAGGCCTTCGCCGTGAGTAATGTCGTAGAATGCGCTTAATTCATGTTCAATAGCGTGGCAGACCCAAGCTGCCATATCGCTGCCTAAAGCGCAAATTCCGTTGCAGGCAAGGGAGCTTGCCCACATTAAATTGGCACGGGCGGTATAATCGCTGCCGTTGTCATAAGCTATTTTCCCGAATTTAATTACGGTACGCAGAATGCTTTCGCAAAGACCTTCTGAAACCATATTAGTACCGTCAACCATATACTGCTCGAAGATATGGGACATAATATCGGCACAGCCTGCTGCAGTATGTTTTTTATTAACGGTCAAGGTGTATGAAGGATCTAAAATTGATACTTTGGGGAAATTTAGCGGATTTAAAATTCCGATTTTCTCGTTGGTATCAGGATTGGAGATAACCGCAGCACAATCAAATTCACTGCCGGTTGCAGCTAAAGTCAATATTGAAACCAAAGGCAGAGCTTTAGTGATTTTGCTGCCGTCAATTACCAGATCCCAAGCATCTCCGTCATAGAAGGCAGCGTCGCAGATGATTTTGGAACAGTCTAGAACACTGCCGCCACCCACGGCGAGAACCACATCAATATTTTGTTCTTTGCAGATCTTGGCTCCTGCTCTGACTGAAGATACGCGCGGATTAGGCTCTACTCCTGAAAGTTCAAACAAATCAAAGTCTTTTAACAGTTCTTGAATCTTGGTGTAAATCCCGTTCTTTTTAATACTGCCGCCGCCGTAAACCAGCAGTACTTTTTTACCGAAAGCACCTAAAACTTTTGGTAACTCATTAATCTTATCCTTGCCGAATAAAACTCTGGTCGGGGTGCAAAAATCAAAATCATTAGCGCAGTCTTTCATATAAATTTCCTTAGATGTTAGCCAAAAAATATTTAAGCTGATAAAATCATAAGACCTAAAGTTAACTTTAGGTCAAGAGTTTTTTGAGGTGAAAAGTGAAATATTCAATCGGTGATGTGGCAAAGCTGACGGGAATTTCCGTTTCAACTTTGAGATTTTACGATAAAGAAGGTTTTTTTAAGGATTTAAAGCGCACCGAAGGCGGTATTCGCGTATTTTCAGATAAAGAGCTTGAGGTTTTAAATGTAATTGACTGTTTAAAGCACAGCGGTCTTTCCATTAAAGATATTAAAGAATTTCTTATCTGGTGCGCCCAAGGTGATTCCTCAATAGAAAAACGGCGTGCGCTTTTTTATGCAAGAAAAGAAGAGGTCATGTCGCAAATTGCTTTACTGCAGGAAACTTTGGATTTTCTTAAGTATAAATGCTGGTTTTATGATATGGCAAAAAAGCTCGGCAGTACGGATGCGGTTTTAAATCTTGATGAAAAGGATATACCTTCTGAATTTTTAAAGTTTGCTCATCGCAGTAAAAAAGCCGCTTAAACACCGTCTTGCATTTTTGACAAGACGGCGCTAAAAAATTTTACGGTCTGAAAGCAAAATAAACTGCGGCGATTAAGCATAAAGCCGCCCATAAATGGTTCCATTTAAGCTCCATATGGAAAGCTATGATGGAAAACACGGTAAAAACGGTAAGCGTTATTACTTCCTGAATAACTTTTAACTGCATAATATCAAAAGGACCGCCGTTATCCTTAAATCCGATGCGATTTGCTGGAACTTGCAGGCAGTATTCAAAAAAGGCAAGGCACCAGCTGAAAATGATTACGCCAAGAAGAGGTAATGCGGCAAACCATGAAAATTCCTCTTTCATCTTCAAATGACCGTACCATGCCAAGGTCATGAAAATGTTAGAACATACGAGTAAGCCTATAGAATACATTCCTTGAGTCAGCATATCCGACCTTTGTCCTTTAAGTAAAGTTAAACGCTTATTTTTACGGTGCGTATTATATTATTAGTTGCTTATTTAGGCTAAAAATTAAATTAATTTTTTCTTGTGTAAAAATCTATAGATAAAACTCTATCGGTGATTTGGCATTTAGATTTTTTACTAATTCCTGTCTTAGATCGGTAATTTGCGTATCGGACAAATCAAAATCCAAAAGCATATCCGCAATTGATAGAGGTAAAGCTTCTTTTACCGTTGCAGTTAGTAAGGAAGAAGCTTGTGTCTCATCTATAGGCTCAAGATGATGTAAATCAAGCTGCAGCAGCGGACGGGACTTATTAAGAGAAAAAGGATCTGCATCAGGGCTGATGACTTTAAACGGTGTTAAAAAAGATTGAATAAATTCAGTGCTGTATATAGGCTCTGTAGGTTTTGGCAGATTTAAAGTTTTTGCGGTAATTTCCAGCATATCTTTTATATAGTAGTTAAAAAAGATGCCGCCGATTAAAGATACGTTATAGTCTAATGTCAAGCAGATATAGCCTAAATACAGATCGGCAATTAACGCGTTTTTATTTAAAGCTTCAATGATGTTCTGCGGCGTTACTTTTAATGTATAGTCAGCCGATCGAAGATAGACGTCGTTTTTATCTTTGACCAAAGATAATTGTTCAATAGTTCCTGAGTCTTTTTTTCTATAAAAAAGTACCGATCCTCTGCCGGTAAAATCGTCTTTCCAATTGTCCGTTACCCTTTCATCAGACCAAAGGTTAGCTCTGCCTTTAAGATTTTTACAAAGCGTATATAAAAGATGAGGAGAGTTAAAAATTTTGAAAATAAATGAATTTTCATTTTCAAGCGATATTTTCAAAAGATCGCTTATTAGGACGCTGTCATCTACAAAGTAGCAGGGGCAATGGGGAACCTTAGTTAAAAAACTCTTTATATAAAATGAGTTTGTCTTAAAGCATTGGCTTAAAAAAGAATTTTCTCCGAAATTTTCAGGAGTAAAAGCTTCTATGGCTGAGAGTTCATATGATGATGCTAAAGCAGATACCGTGTTTAGCTTGCGCTTTATATCATCACTTTTTAGCGCTCTTAAGGAACAAAGATATTTAAGATCGTATTTTCTGGGGATGAAGCTTATTCTTTTGCGCTTGTAGTGGTTTTCTTCAAGGCGCTTTCCTAAAAGGAAACCGCCGGGAACGGTAGGGTTTTTAGGGCCAATGGAGGTACAGGCAAGAATTATTAAAGCCTGCTTTTTAAAAAGCGGAGCAAAGTATGAACTCATAAGACTTGATGCTATAAGTTCAGGATGATTTTCAATTCCGCCGTGATTGGCGCAATAAACGCACTGCGGATGCTTTAACGCCAAGCGTACGTTTTCTTCATCAATATCGCCGTAATTTAGTTTTATGTTGCTTATAACGGCATTTATAAAAGTGTCAGACGGTACGGTACCCTTGGTAAAAAGCAGTCCATGGTAGTCTTTTAAACTCATGTCGGAAAATTTATCGCAGAAACTTTTAAGATGCGGTTTTAGAAAATCAGTTAACACGATGTTTTCCTTGTGTTCAAAAAGTGCTGAATTATAAAAAACAGCATTGCGCATACTGCGACTGTTATTGCCATGAATGAAAAGCCGGCGGTGCCGAAAGCGCTCATTATTACGGCAATTATGAGAGGCCCTGCTATTTGACCCAACCTTAAAAATGAATCCAGGACTTTAATTGATATTGACGGTCCGATTTTTTTAGAAACCTCATAACTTGCCATTACGGCCGGTTGACCGCCTTCGTTAATCGATGCGGATATGCCTAATAAAATCATGGCAAGTATTGAAGCGCCGATAAGGCTTGGCAGTTTAAATGCAAGCGGAACCAGCGCTGAGAATAAAAGTGCCAGAGACAAAATCACATATTTTCGGTCAATTTTATCTATAACTTTGCCCATGATCGGAGCAAGGATGATAACCAGGAACGAATATAAGAAATTAAGCTGTCCGACGGTTGAGGCTCCCATTCCGTTTTCCTGTACGGTAACGGGCAGGAAGAAATTAAAAAATCCGATGCCGATAGCGCTGTAAGGGATTACCTGCAGGAGCATGAGAGACAAGGATTTAGGATCTTTAATAAAGGCAGTTACTTTTGATAAAGGAAGTAAAGCGCTCTTAAAATCGTTTTTATGTGTAGAAGCGTTAGCGCTAAGCGCTGTACGGTGCTTCATAATATAAAGTAACAGCAGGAAATTAAATACGGCAAAGGCACAGGAAATTGCAAACACCAAGCGCATATTAAATTTATCGGCGATTATTCCGCCTGCGGCTACTCCGCATAAAACTCCCGAGAAAAGTCCGGCAAATGCTGCAGACATGCCTTTTGCCCGAGAGGTATCGTCGGTTGCGTCCATAACGCATAATTGGCAGCTTACGATAATGCCGCCGTAGGCAATGCCGTATAACAGTCTGCCAAGTAAAAATGAATAGGCGTTAAAAGACAGAAAACATAGCGCGGTGCTGAAAATAAGGAGGAAAGTGCTTATAGGCAATACTTTTTTCCAATCGCTTAATGCTTTGTCGCAAAACAAAATCAAAAGAGAGCTTATTGCAACACCTGTCATGTCGGTTGAAACGGCAAGACTTTTAACAAGATCTGAAGATAAAAAGCCTAAATCATCGGCATATTGACCCATAAAGACAGGAACGATGCTGACAGGTAGGAAAGCGCCGAAAATAATCAAAAAACCAAGCGGACGGATAAGCGAAGGTTCAAAAGGGATTTTCTTTTGTGGACGCAGCATTCTTGCCATTTCGTGACGTAACAGCGAGGTCAATTCATAGGCTAAAAGCGCTGAAATAAAAAATAATGTCAGTAAGTTAAGCCCCAAATCAACAAATTTTGTGTATTCAATCTTTGTGGTAAGGCTTAGCGAGCCGATAACTTCATTATGACTGATGATAGGAAAGTATTGATCGATTTTAAGATTGTCGCCGGCAATCACATTGCCATTTTCATCGGTAAGTGAAATTTTATCGATAAAAGGAACATTTTCTTTTAATTTTATAAAGTAATCGTTAAAGCCGCTTACTTCATGAAGGCTGATGTTAAGTCTCGTGACGGCGGAGAAGTCTTTGCTTACTGACCCGAAAGCTGCCGTCTGCAATGAGTCGGCATGATTATCAATTGCCTTTATCACGCTTGGCGTCATGCAGGCAATTATAATCATTTGCGCAATAAAAAAAGGTATAAGTAAAGTTCTTACCGATAAAACATGGTTTGCACTTTGTCTTTTTAGGTTAATCAGAATAAAAAAGACGATAAAGCACAAAGTGGAGATAACAAGGCCTAGTCCTACGCTTGCATAAAGCTCTTTTGTTTCTTCTTCACTTAAACTTTGCTTTTGATTGTTTCCAAGCGTTGCAAGAACAAAACCCGCATTATGTCCTGTAATATCAAAAAAGGGTGCGTATAAATAAATATTGCCGGAAAGTAAGATGTTCTGCCCGGTAAGTTTTTTAATATCTAGGGTATTTAATCCGACGGTTGATTTACCGACAACAATCCGTCCGTCTTTATCCGCGATAAAAACGTCCGCGGCTTTACTTATCATTTTCAGATCGTAAAGATCCTGCATCGCTCTTTGATAGTTTTGAATGTTGCGTCCCATTGCCGTGATGTTGTTAATACGCATTGCGGTATTATTTATATTAAATTGCAGCAGATCCTGCGCAGTTTGAACGCGGTAATCGTTATAAGAAGAGACGACAAGTGAGACAAAAAAGAATTGGGATATGAAAAATACCACTAAAACGGCAAATAAGCGCAGATTGAAAACAGCTTTAAGGATATTTTTCATTAATTTACTCAAAAGACCGTGGTTTTGCGTTTATTATAGATAGTTAAGGACAGTATTGCACCTGTACGGATGTAAGAGGATCATGTTTTTACATAATTTTTTTAAACGCAGCTTTAAAGCGTTTATTTTGGGGCAAGTTTTATTAAGTTTTGCCGCTTTTTCAGCGCAAAGTACGCAATGTTCGCTGGGAAAAGCGTATAAGGTGGCAGTTTTTCAGGCCGGAAGCTATACGGATTTTCAAAAAGTATTCAGACAAACAACTCTTGCCTTGCAAAGAAACGGATTTATAAACGGTGAGCTTATTGATCGTAACTTTCTTTTAGATAAGAACAATAGTTTTCAGGAAATGGCGCAAAAGACGCAAGGCGGCTGCATTGAGTTTGTTGAAGACGGATTTTATGACGGATATTGGGATCATGATAAAGCCAAAGAGCTTGCCGATACTTTAAAAAATCGCATAAAGTCTTCAAGTGACATTTCCATGGTATGGGCACTGGGAACCGTTGCAGGTCAGATGCTTACTGACAGTTCCTTAAACGTTCCGGTTTTAGTCATGACTCCTACCGATCCTGAAAGTTCGGGAATAATAGGACCTGGTGAGTTTTCAAATAAAAAGAACATTCACGTGCAAAAGGAAATGAATCGCTACGAGTCGGAACTAAGGCTTTTTTATAATACTTTTAAGTTTAAAAACCTGGGCGTTATTATCGATGATAATCCGATAAATCAGCCAGGCCAGGCCGTACCGATTATAAGAAAACTTTCTCAGGAACTTAAATTTAATCTCATCGAATGTAAAGGTCCTGTTGTAGGCGATAATCATGCCAAGACACAAAGTGCTTTTAGTACGTGCGCTTTGAATCTGGCTGCCAATGATGCCGTGGATGCCGTATATATTCCCATGGGAAACGGAGCGTCACCAGATAACTTTTACTATCAGATAAAGCCTCTAATTGATAGAAAGCTGCCGATTTTTTCTCAAACCGGGGAAAATGAAGTTCAAATGGGCGCTTTAATGGCCTTATCCAACGCTGATTTGCAGGCGTCGGGAGAATTTGAGGCCAGAGTTATTGAACGAATCGTTAAAGGCGAAAAACCTGAAATGATTTCACAGTACTATTATGCGCCTTTAAATTTGTGTCTTAATTTGGAAACTGCCCGCCTCATTGATTTTAAGCCGAGTTTTGACCTTTTAATCGGGGTGGATTTGGTTTTTGATCGGATAAAAAAATAGTGTTTTAAGCTCTATATACGTTAAACAAAATTTAAAGAAGATAAATGCTGCTGCGGTAAGCGTTGGGACTTAATCCGGTTTTAGCGCGAAAGTAGCGGCAAAAATAAGATAGGGATGAGAAATTAAGCTTTTCTGCAATCTGACTTAGAGTAAGGTGTTTTTGGCATAAATATCGGACGATTTCTTTAACGGTAAAAAGATCAATCCAGTAGGAAGCAGGTTTACAGCTTATTTCTTTGCAAATTTCCGAAAGATAATGCTCGCTTATAAAAAGTTTTTGCGCATAAAAAGAAAGATTACGGTGATTGATAAAGGATCCTGCATAAAGCAGATCGATGAATTTTTTCAAGATAACCGCTTTTCGTTCTGAAAGAGCGCTTATTTTGCGGCTTTTGGCATGAATATCGTAAAGGTCAAGGATGTGCGCGCACAAAAGCGAGCTTAACATCTCCGTATAAAACAAATGATCGTGCTTATAAGTTTTCTCTTTAAGACGTAAAAGATCTGTTCTGCAGTTTTTAAAATCATGTTCATCAAGACGCATAACCGGGTTTTGCAGCAATGACAGATGTCCGATGATGCCGTAATTGCTGCGGATGGCAATTGACGACACGAACTTTTGGTCAAGAAGCATGATTATGCCTTTAAAATCACTTGATGCCGTGATTTGGGAAACTAATGATGCGTCAGGCAATATTACGTAATCGAATTTTGCGGTATTGTAATGAGTGTTAAAAAACAAAAAGCTCAAGCTGCCTTGCAAACAAAGGATATGCAGAATACTGCCGACGTTTAGGACTGGATCTAATTTATCCGGACTTTCAATAAAGGTTATTCCTTTACTTGCCATATTCATACTATGCCTTAATTGATTTTAAAAACCACGAAAAGTGACATAAATGCAAAGATTTATGTAAAGAATTTTAGGCTATAAAACACTACTATTCAATTAATCCTTGATTATCAGTTTGGCAGGTAATATCAATGAAAGACGTACGATTGAATAACGGTGTGATGATGCCCGCAGTAGGTTTTGGTGTGTATCAAATTCCGGTGGATGAAACTGAAGAAATTGTCAATAAAGCGCTTGAGGTGGGATATAGGATGTTTGATACCGCTTCAGCCTACTTTAACGAAGAACAAGTCGGTAAAGCTATAGCTTCAAGCGCCATTAAGCGTGAAGAATTATTTATTACGACTAAATTATGGGTTCAGGATTATGAGTATGAGGATGCTTTAAAGGCCTTTGATTTGTCTTTACATAAATTAGGTCTTGATTACATAGATCTTTACCTTCTGCATAAGCCTTACGGAAATTATTATGCCGCTTGGCGCGCATTGGAAAAACTATATAAAGAGGGATTGATTCGTGCTATCGGCATTACCAGTTTTTCAAATGAGCGCCTTCTTGATTTGTGCCTTCATAATGAAGTAAAGCCTGCATTAAATCAAATAGAGACTAATCCTTTCTTTCAGCAGCATAGCGCTAATGCTTTTTTAAAAAGTGAAGGCATTGCGCATGAAGCATGGGCTCCGTTTGCCGAGGGGAAAAATGATATTTTTAATAATGAAGTATTAAAACGAATTGCTGAAAATCATCATAAAAGTGTCGGCAGTGTAATTTTACGCTGGTTAAATCAGCGTAATATCGTAGTTATTCCCAAGACCGTTAGAAAAGAACGGATGATTGAAAACTTCAATATTTTTGATTTTACCCTTTCAGATGATGAGATGCAGGCGATTGCGGCGCTAAATACCGGCAGCAGTCCTATTTATGATGATATGGATTTGCCGACGGTAAGGTTTATTTCTTCACATAGGATCCATGATTAAAATGCAGTACATTACTTTAAATAACGGCGTCAAGATGCCGCTTGTAGGTTTTGGTGTATATCAGATTAAGGCAAATGAGTGTGAAAAAGCGGTAAAAGAGGCTATTAATGTCGGTTACCGTCTAATCGATACTGCTCAGGCATATTACAACGAAGAAGGTGTAGGTAGCGCTGTTGTAAATTCAGGAGTGCCTCGCGATAAACTGTTTATTACTACCAAAGTCTGGATATCAAATGCTGGTGATGACAAGGCTTTAAAGAGTATTGACGAGTCTTTGCGCAAGCTTAAAACCGATTATATCGATCTGCTTCTTATTCATCAGCCTTTTGGTGATTATTACGGAACATATCGTGCGATGCTGAAAGCATATAAGCAAGGGAAGGTAAGAGCAATTGGTCTTAGCAATTTCTATGATGCAAGATTTATTGATTTATGCGAAAACATGGAAATAAAACCAGCCGTCGTCCAGCTTGAAACCCATGTCTTCACGCAGCAAAGGAAAATGACGGAACTTATGGCGCAATATAAAACCAAGCTTATGGCCTGGAGTCCGCTTGCCGAAGGTAAAAATAATTTATTCACGGATAAAACATTAAAAGCAATCGGCAGCAAATACGGCAAAACCAACGCCCAGATAGCTTTGAAGTTTTTGGCTCAAAAGTCCATCGTTTCAATTCCTAAAACGGTCCATAAAGAAAGAATGATTGAGAATTTAGATATTTTTGATTTCAATCTTGATAAAGAGGATCTTAAAAGGCTCGATGCCTTGGACACGGGCAAGCCTTTGGCAGCTGATTTTACCGATCCTAAGCTTGCAAAATTCTTGCTTGATTATGACAAAACTTTCAATCCGGCAAATTCTTAGTTATTCAGGTACTCAAAATTAACCGTTTAGAGTGCCTTTAACGAGAATTACACTTTAAGTATTTAAATAATGTCTTAAACGCAATACTATGTGATATAGGAAGACAAAGGCGGTTAGGACATGGATAAGGCAATTAAAATCCGCGGAGCGCGCGTTCATAATTTAAAAAATATCAATGTAGATATTCCTCTAAATCAGATTGTCGGTATTGCCGGAGTTTCAGGCTCCGGCAAATCATCGCTTGCATTAGGTGTTTTGTATTCAGAAGGATCAAGACGCTATCTTGAAGCTTTATCCACTTACACAAGAAGACGCATGACACAGGCGGCAAAAGCTCAAGTGGATGAAATTTTATATGTTCCAGCCGCGCTTGCTTTGCATCAAAGACCGTCAGTTCCGGGAATACGCAGTACGTTCGGTACCGGAACAGAGCTTTTAAACAGTCTGCGCCTTATGTTTTCCCGTCTTGCATCTCACCGCTGTCCAAACGATCATTATTTGGAACCGACTCTTGATGTCGCGGCGGAAAAGGAATTGCTTTGTCCGGTCTGTAAATCACGATTTTTCGCTCCGTCGGCAGAAGAGTTAGCGTTTAACAGTCAAGGCGCGTGCAGGACCTGCGGCGGTACCGGAATCGTGCGCACGGTTGATAGAACAACCTTAATTCCTGATGATTCTTTAACAATTGAGGAAGGCGCGGTTGCTCCTTGGAATTCACTTATGTGGTCGCTGATGGTTGATGTCTGCAGGGCGATGGGAGTACGAACCGATGTTCCGTTTAAGAATTTGACTGATAAAGAAAAAGATATCGTATTTAACGGACCTGCTGTTAAAAAACATATTTTTTATAAAGCAAAGTCTTCAAATCAGGCAGGAGAACTTGATTTTACGTACTTTAACGCTGTTTATACCGTTGAAAACGCACTAGCTAAAGTTAAAGACGAAAAAGGAATGAAGAGGGTTGAAAAATTTTTAAAGGAGGAAATTTGTCCTGACTGCGGCGGCTCAAGACTATCCGAGGCGGCAAGGGCTCCTAAAATAATGGGTGTTTCGCTTGATACGGTTTGCAAGATGACTTTAACCGAGGCAATTAAATGGGTTGACAAGGTACCGTCATCTTTAAGTGAGCCTTTAAGACCGATGGCACTTAGCATTTGTGAATCATTTAAAAATACTGCCAAACGCTTAACGGATTTGGGCCTTGGTTATTTGACTTTAGACAGAGCGTCTTCAACCCTTTCAACCGGTGAAAGGCAGCGCATGCAATTGTCGCGTGCCGTAAGAAACCGTACCACCGGCGTGCTGTATGTTCTTGATGAACCGTCAATCGGTCTTCATCCGCTGAATATTGCAGGATTAAAAAACGTTATGGATGATTTGGTAGCTGACGGTAATTCAGTTGTTTTAGTCGATCATGATACGCAGATTTTGTCATATTCAGATTGGATAATTGAAATGGGACCTAGTGCCGGCATTGATGGCGGACAAGTTATTGCTAAAGGAAGCGTTGATGATATTAAATCAAATTTAGAGTCTAAAATCGGTCCTTTTTTATCCGGAGAAAGCGGTGTGGCCGTAAAAAGGGAAATAGATGACAAACACGTTTTTTCAAATGGCGCAATTTATCTTGAAACATCGTCAATTCATACGGTTAAACCGCTTACAGTAAAGATCCCTAAAGGTAAGTTAACCGTGGTGACAGGAGTCTCCGGTTCCGGCAAAACAACGCTTATTTTAGAAAGTCTTATTCCGGCACTTGAAGCTTTTATTAAGCATACGACATTTCCTTCTCATATAAAGGATATAAAAGCAGATGGTATTAGTCAGATAAAGCTTATAGACGCCACGCCAATCGGTATTAACGTCCGGTCAACAGTTGCAACTTACGCTGATATTCATGATGAGTTAAGGAAATTATTTGCCAAAAGCGCTGACGCCAAGCGTCTTGGTTATAAAGCAGGTGATTTTTCCTACAATACGGGTAACTTGCGCTGCATTAATTGTGACGGTACGGGAACGATTGCTCTTGATGTACAGTTTCTTCCTGACGTTAATATTGAATGTCCCACCTGCCGCGGAACGCGCTATGCAAAAGAGATCTCTTTTGTCAAAATCAAAAATTCTAAAGACAAGGAATTTTCGCTTGCTGATTTAATGGCAATGGATGTTGCTCATGCATATGAATATTGTAAAGAATATAAAATCATTGCTCAGCGGCTTAAAGTACTAATGGATTTAGGTCTTGGTTATCTTACATTAGGTGAAGAGACGCCAAGCCTTTCAGGCGGCGAGGCTCAAAGATTAAAGCTTGCAAGCGAAATGGGCAAGGGTCAAAGCGACAGCGTATTCGTATTTGACGAGCCTACTATAGGACTGCACCCGCTGGATATTAAAGTGCTCATGCAGGTCTTTAACAGTCTTATTAAAAAAGGTGCTACGGTTATTGTTATTGAGCATGATTTAGATGTGATTCGCAGCGCCGACTATATTATTGATATGGGACCTGGAGGCGGTACCGAAGGCGGCAGGATAGTCGCATGCGGGACGCCTTATAAAGTAAAACACAATCCTTGCAGCATAACCGGCAGGTTTATTTAAATAATTAAAAATATTTATATTGTCTAAGTTAGGCATTTAAAAAGTATTAATATTTCTTGTAGAAAAGAATAAAAGATACGTAAAAAGAGGTATTGCACCATGAATAAGATTAAAGTGGTTCCGGGAACGGGCGGAGAGCACTACGTTTCTTATGATAAGCGCAGCGGAGATGAATCAATTGTATATTTTACTAAGGATTTATCGGCTTTAGGCTTGAGAAAAATATTTGGTAAGGTATCGGGAAGACTTTCGGGAAAAATCGGTATAAAGCTTCATACCGGGGAAAAGCACGGACCTAATATTATTCCTCGTTCATGGGTTGAAGCTTTGATTAAAGAAGATTTGCCTGATGCCGTAATTGTAGAAACAAATACTTACTATGACGGTGATCGCTATACTACCGATAAGCATCGCGAAACTTTAAAAGTTAACGGTTGGACATTCTGCCCGGTGGATATATTAGATGATAACGGAACTGCTGAATTTCCGGTTAGAGGAGGAAAATGGTTTAAAGGCGTTCATATGGGTAAAAATTTACTTAATTATGATTCGCTGTTTGTCTTAACTCATTTTAAAGGTCATACGCAAGGCGGTTTTGGCGGTTCGGCTAAAAACATAGGCATAGGATGTGCCGACGGCAGAATCGGCAAAGCACAGATCCATACAACTCCGGGATCTTCCGATCAATGGGATATTAAAAAGGAAGAGTTTATGGAACGCATGATGGAATCTGCAAAAGCCGTTGTAGACCATTTTGGAAATAATATCTGTTTTGTTAACGTGATGCGCAATATGTCAGTGTCATGTGACTGTGAAGGTCTTGCCGCGGCTCCGGTAGTTACTCCTAACGTCGGTATTGTCGCTTCAACAGATATTTTAGCAGTCGATCAGGCATGCGTTGATTTGGTTTACGCAATGAAGGAGCAAGATCGCCATGCCTTGGTTGAACGTATTGAAAGCCGTCACGGATTGCGTCAGTTAAGCTATATGAAAGAGCTTCATATGGGCAATGATAAATATAAGCTTCTTGATATAGATAATGACGATAAAGAAATATCTTTGTCAGATGCGGTACGAGATGTAGTTCCGTTTAAAGAATAGAAAGCCATGATTGCGCCTTATCTTATTAGGCGCAATTTAATACCCAATTTTATTTAGAACTTTTAAATTATGCTGCAAACTCCGGCGCTTATTATGGCGAGTTACGCCTCTTTGTCGCTAATACTGCCGCTTAAAATCAGGCTTTTTTATAAAATTTTAGGAGTGGGCATAATTTTTTTATGCGCGCTTAAATATCATTTTTATGCTCGTATGGGCGGTATTTTGTCGCCGGATTTGCCGTCGTGGCTTATTGTGATAATGGAGGCCGCCTTTGGCTCACTTATTATCGGCTCTTTCATTTGTCTTATAAAAGATCTGTTGTTTGTTCTTTTATTTATCTTGCGCAAATGCAGCCTGATAAAGTTAAAGCCAAAGCTTTTTAAACTTAATGTTTGTGTAATAATCTTTGCTCTTATATTCGGGTTTTACGGCACGTGCATGCAGTTTTTCACTCCTCACATTAATCATGAAACTATAGAAATTAAAAATTTAGATAAGGATTTTGACGGTTTTAAAATAGCTCAGCTAAGTGATTTACATGTGGGGCCGTTACTAAAGCATGAATTCATGCAAAAAGTCGTTGCCGCGGTAAATAACGAAGAAGTTGATTTAACGGTTATAACCGGTGATTTGGTTGATGGCAGGGTAGAAAAGTTAATTAATGAATTCAGATCGCTTAAAGATATTAAATCTCCGTACGGTGTTTTAGCCGTTACGGGAAATCATGAGTATTATTCAGGTTCTTTTGCGTGGATAAAAGCATTAGAGAATTTTAATGTGCGTTTTTTACAAAATGAGCACGTTAATTTGCATAAAGGAAACGGTACGTTAACTGTAGGCGGTATTAATGACGGACGAAGTTACGGGAATGAACTGGATAAAGTGTTTGCAGATGCAGGTAAGCACACCCGAGTTTTTCTTGCGCACAAGCCAAAAGATGGAGTGAAAGCAGTAGATGCTGATTTAATTCTTACAGGTCATACTCATGGCGGTACGATGCTTTTTGCTGGCCCTTTGGTTGCCGATTACAATGACGGATTCGTTTCAGGCAGATACGAACTTGAAAATCGGGTAATGTATGTAAGTAACGGTACAGGAATTTGGTCGGGTTTTTCCTGCAGATTTTTAGTTCCGCCAGAAATAACGATTTTTACTTTAAAAAAAGCCTAAGTCAGGATTGATGTGAAAAGCTAGTAATAAGGATTAATCAGAGCTTTTTATGTTTTTAAGCTGTACTGCATTAGGACAATTTTTATCAGTTTTTACATAGCATTGCAGCGTATTGTCTTTTATTTTCCATATGGTACGGCTGTCAAGATGATAAAAATTTAAAAATTCCTTTAATTTTTTATCAAGAGGGAAAAATAGGGATTCATGAAAGTTGAGAATCTCCTTGATTTTATTTTTATCAATGAAATTTATGTAAATTGCGCTGTCTAGCAGCAGTCTAAGGCGAAATAAAAGCTCTGAATAGATTTTTGCCATCAGTTCGCAAAGAGGCTTAAGTAAAATTTCCTCAAGAGACCATGATTTATCATAACTTTGCGTAGATCCTGCGTGCTTTTTGGTAAGTTCGCACAGAACAAATAAAAACAGTACCGTAATTGACCTGTCAATAAGCGCGTATGTTTCGTGATTAATCATAGAAGAAGCTGTTTTTGCTTCATTTAATGAACGCTTTTTCTCTTTTATTTGCGGAATATTTACTTCCTGAATTAAATGTGCGCAGGTAAGAACTTCCCGATGCAGGAAAGAAGAGAGCTCTTCAAGATGATTTTTATCTTGAAGTGTAAAGCTTGATGAATCAGTGTTTAAGTAAAAACGCAAGCGATCGGCCGTATCTTCATACTCTACTTTTTTAGCAATTGCTTTTTCATGTAAATCTTTAGTAAGTAATCCTTCGATCCTATTTAGCTGAGAGCCTATTACATCATCTCCGATGCTGTTGCCCATGATAAGCAATGCTAAATCAAGCGCCATCATCGGACTTAAGGCGTTTTTGCACAAATCTTTTAAAGCAAGAATTTTCTGTACTCTGCCTTCACCTGAAAATACGCTGCCCTTTAAAAGAATTTCTTTGGCTTCGGTAATGATTTTAGGTGAAATATTCTCTTCGATGATAATTGCATAATTTTTACCTTTTTTGATGATGCTTTGCGCTTCTTCTTTAATGTTTTCCGCAACTTCATTTAGTTGAGATTGTTTATTCGGATCGATTGGAACTTCAACGTAATAAGCGTTGTTTTCATCATTTTTCCCGGCTTCTATCGTGTATTCATTTAATTTATAAATCAAAGCATCTTCAATGTTTTTCTTAAATTCATGCTGCTTGTGTTTTTTAGTAAAAATTCCGCTTTTTTTAATGAGAGACACTGTCTTATCCTTGAGATTTTATTAACACATAGAAAGTATAATAATAAAGAATACTTAGCGCGAAATTATTTTTCTCAATATGGTTTTTTAAGTTTTTCCCGATGAATTTTTTAGATTTTAAATGGACGCATAACCCCTCTAAATTCTCGGTTTTTGCTGATAGAGTTGAGATTATTACCGATCCGCATACGGATTTGTGGCAAAGAACTTATTATCATTTTTGCAATGATAATGCTCCTTTGCTGCAATATAAGAGCAAAGAGAAGTTTTTTACCTTTACCGTAAAATGCGATTTTGAATATACCCATCGTTTTGATCAATGCGGTATTGCTGTCTATCTTGATAGTGACAATTGGATTAAAGCTTCAATTGAATATGAAAATGAAGAATTTGCTCATTTAGGCAGTGTGGTTACCAATCACGGATATTCAGATTGGTCGACTACCGAAATAAACGCGGCACATAAAACGATGTGGTATCGCTTAAGCCGCCGTGAAGATGATTTTAAAATTGAAAATTCATATGACGGCATAAACTTTAAGCAAATGCGAGTGTGTCATTTGTTTTCGGCTGTTGACGAGATTACATTCGGCGTTTATGCATGCAGCCCGGAAACGTCTTCATTTAGGGCCGTATTTTCTTGTCCTAAGCTGTCAGAATGCATATGGCCTGCTCATGACGGTCAAAAGCCTGATTATTAATATCGATGATTTGTCTTAAAGTCAGCCGCGCTTCCAATTAAGAATAGGCCAATTGTTTTCCAAAGCCTTTTGTCTTAATAAAATACCAGGATTGACGGTATAAACGCTATCTGCTCTAAGGCATAAAGGAAGATCGTTTATAGAGTCGGTATAAAAAGTGATTTTTCCGTTAATTTCAGGATGCTCTAACAGGTATTTTTCAAGGCATATGACTTTGCCTTCTTTAAAACTAGGAACACCGTCGATTTTATCGGTATAAAAGCCGTTTTCTACCTTTATGTTTACTGAGATTGCTTCTTTTATACCTAAATAGCGGGCAACGGCATTTACGATCATGTCGGCACTTGCCGATAAGAGTAGTATCGATTCATTTTGATTCTTAAGCTCATTAAGCAACTCTTTTGCTTCTTTAAAAATTAAATTTGAAAACGTATTTTTTACAAAATCATCTACAATCGCGTCGACTTTTTCTTTGGGAATTTTGGTGATTGGCGGCATGGAAAAAGCAATATAGTCATGAACGTTGAGTTCGCCGCGGTCATAGGCATCCATTAGTCTTTTTTCTTTATTTAAAAAGTCAGGATCTTCTGCAATGTGGTTTTCTACCATATATCGGCACCATAAGGTGCTGCTGTCGGCATCGATTAAAGTGTAATCAAGATCAAAAACATAAAGGTCACGGGACATTATCTGACTCTCCATAAATGATTTATAAATTCTAAATGACAATAATTAATTTTGAGTGAAAAGAAAGTTAAGGCTAATTAAATTAAAGAAAAATAAATTTAATGAAACAGCTTTGCCGATTCTACTTATAAACAAAGAGGTAAGTTAAAATGAGCTTTATGTAGTAGTTTGTATCAGTGGAGGCAGGCGATTTTTCGCTTTTTTATATGGATAATTTTACTTTTTACTCCCCTACTTATTTTGTCTTCGGCAAAGATGAAGAAATTAACGCAGGACATTATGTTAAGCGCTTTGGCGGATCAAAAGTTTTAATTCATTTTGGCGGAGGATCCGCTCAAAAATCCGGTCTTTTAGATAAAATCCGCAGTTCGCTTAAAAACGAGGGAATTAGATTTGTTGAATTAGGCGGTGTTAAACCTAATCCTCGTGACAGCCTGGTTTATGAGGGAATAAACCTTTGTAGGAAGGAAAATATTGATTTTATTTTGGCCGTAGGCGGCGGAAGCGTTATTGATTCTGCTAAAGCTATTGCAGCAGGTGCAGTTTATGACGGTGACTTTTGGGATTACTACGAAGGCAAAACAGTTGATAAAGCTTTGCCTATTGGAACAGTCCTTACAATTTCGGCAGCCGGCAGCGAAGGATCCGGTGATTCCGTTATTACTAAAGAAAAGGGTATGTTCAAACGTGCAACTACAGGTGAAGCACTGCGCCCTAAATTCTCAATTTTGGATCCTGCATTGACTCAAACATTGCCGGCCTATCAAACTGCATGCGGTATTACGGATATCTTAGCGCATTTATACGAGCGCTACCTTACCAATACCAAAGATGTTGAAGTTACTGATCGCATGATTGAAGCTTTGATGCTTACCATGATTAAAGAAGGCCCTATTGCCGTAGCTGATAGCAATGATTATCAATCAAGAGCAAATATCATGTGGGCGGGAATGATGGCGCATAATAACTCTTGCGGTGTGGGTCGTTCTCAAGATTGGACCAGTCATAATATTGAGCATGAACTTTCAGCTTTATATGATTGTGCGCACGGAGCAGGACTTGCCGTCGTGATGCCTGCGGTATTTACTTATAACTTAAAGCATGACGTTATGCGCTTTGCCAAGGTAGCTGTCAGAGTGTGGGGCGTTGAGATGGATTTTGAACATCCTGAAGTTACTGCGCTTGAGGGTATTAACGCATTAAGGCGCTTTTTAAAATCAATCGGCATGCCCGGTAATTTTGCCGAGCTCGGCGCTAAAGAAGAAGATATTGACGAGCTTGCGCACAAATGCTGTTACGGCGATGTAAATACCG
Source organism: Succinatimonas hippei YIT 12066 (assembly GCF_000188195.1). Taxonomy (GTDB): domain Bacteria; phylum Pseudomonadota; class Gammaproteobacteria; order Enterobacterales; family Succinivibrionaceae; genus Succinatimonas; species Succinatimonas hippei. Next base: position 2,665 of record NZ_GL830964.1, on the reverse strand, counting down.
GAACAACCGGAGGATTCGTAACCTTAAATGAAGATGACGTAAAAGCAATTTATAGACTGATGCTTTAATCTTCCATTATTTTTTAGTGCCGTAAGATGGTCTTTTGCGGCACTTTTAAAACTTCATGCCTTTTAATGATAAGACGGATAATTCCTTTTATCCCGTTTTGTGAAATGATAAGCCCGAGGAATGTCAGCAACATACCGCAAATGCCGAGGCCGGAGACTGTTTCATCAAGAATTAATACTGCCATTATTACGGTTACCGCAGGTGAAATGTAAAGCCATGCACTTGCTTTTACCGTTCCTATCAGTTTTACCGATAATGACCAAGTAACGTAGCATAAAGCTGATGCACACAATCCTAAAAAGAGAAGATTTAAATAGTTGACAGGCTTTGCAAGGGCCTCAAATTTAAATTCATATTCCATAAAATACATTGGAATAAGCATAAAAATAAGACCATAGGCAAAAACGTGCCTTGTAACCTGCAGCGGTTTATAGCCAAAACTTAAGGCTTTATTGATAAAGAGGCAATAAAACGCCCACATGACGGATGCAAGAACAGCCAGTCCGTCACCTATTGGATTAAAGCTAAGTTCGTCAAGAGAGGAAAAAGTTAAAAGGCAAATTCCGGTCATCGCGATAATAAAACCTAGAAAGAACCCTTTAGGTAATTTTCTTTTGGTGCCTAAAAGACGATCCACAAGACCTGTAAAAAAAGGAACCGAGGCGATAATTACGCCGACATTGGCGGCTTTTGAATAGACAAGAGCAATATTTTCACATAAAAAATAAAGAGTTATTCCAAACAAGCCAGCTATTGCCATGATAATTTCATGACGAAGGGACTTAACGCGCATAATATGCGGAAAAATTATCCACATGGCTATAAAGCCCAGTAAAAAGCGATCAAATAAGATTTCGATCGGAATGAAGTCTCTAAGCAGGATTTTTGAAGAGATAAAAGTTGCGCCCCATACGGTTATGGTAAAACAAGTTAAAAGATGACCTGCAAGACTTTCACGGAGCATATACGTCCTTATTTTTAAGTTTTTTTAGATGCTCATGCTAGCACTAAAGCGTTTCGGAAACAAAATAAAATCATTGTAATGCTTTTAAGAAGAGGGCTTTGCTCTCATCTTTAATTTTAAATATTTGCTAAATTATGGCTGTTTAATTCAAGTTTAAGGAGTGATCATGTTAGCCGGCGGACAAAGTATTTTATTAAAACACGGTGATTATGAGGCTTTGATTGTTACGGTCGGTGCAGGAATGTGCTCGGTTAAATACAAAGATCGTTATATTTCTTTGCCGCATGATCCTGATGAGGTTCCTTTAGCTCATATAGGCAAAGTTTTAATCCCCTGGCCTAATCGTATTAAAAATGCTTCTTATGAATTTGAAGGTAATACATATTCTCTAGCTGTAACCGAGGCTCGAACCGGATCTGCAAGTCACGGCTTTTTAGCCTGGAAAGAATGGCAGATTGAAGAGGTCTGCGAGGATTCTCTTATTCTTAAAGCCTATGTAATTCCGACTGTCGGATATCCGTTTTTACTTGAAAGTAAAGCTTACTATAAAGTTGATGATGACGGATTGAGCGTAACGCTTATTACCAAAAACATCGGGAAAAAGTTTGCGCCATACGGCGTAGGCCAGCATCCTTACATCACTTGCAATAAAGAAGTTCTTGATAACTGTACCCTGCATTTTCCGTGCTCTCAAGTATGGGATGTGGATGAAAAAATGTGTCCTACAAAGTTGATTAGGGCTTCACAATTAAATTTGGATTTTGATAAGGAACGAAGCCTTAACGGCGTTAAGATTGATCATGCTTTTAAAAATGATAAAGATCCTCTTGTCCTTACGTTAAAGTCAGACAAGATGGAAGTAAGCGTAACTACTAAAGCTCCATACGTGCAGCTTTTTACCGCTGAAAAACTTTTGCGTAAAGGCCTTGCCGTTGAACCGATGTCATGTCCTGCCAACGCATTTAACTCAAAAGTAGGTCTTACGGTGTTAAAACCGCAGGAAAGCCACGCACTGACTTATCGCATCAGCGCAAAAATTTTTAATTAAAATTTACAATTAAATCAAACGTAGAATTTTTATCGGTTTTGCGTTATTTTGCAAAGCCGTATCTGTTTTTATTGTGATCGAGTTTTTATGTTCATAAATTTTGCCGACTGCATTTTTGCTAAAGCTGCAGAGACTGATGTAAGTGATTTTGTTTCTCTTATAGACAAACGCATAGAGTGGATGGAACAAAACGGCATCAAGCAGTGGAACCTTTTTGGCTATAAACAACGCTACTCTTTTGCTTATTTTAAGCGTGAAGCCGATTTGGGACACATGTATGTTTTAAGAGATAACGACTCCAGGATTATAGCCGGAGCCGTTTTACTTGAATCGGATCTGCGTTGGCAGCAAAATGATCCGCAAAAGCCCTCCTTATATGTTCACAATTTTGCGTCTTTATTAAGTGTAAAGGGAGCCGGCAAGGAGCTTTTACGTAGAATCGAGTTTTTAGCACTGCAAAAAAAGAAGATTTGCGTGCGTCTTGATGTAATTATCAGCAATGACAAACTTAATTCTTGGTATGACGATATGGGTTATTATTTAATCGGGACTGGATCTTTCATAGAAAAGGATCCGGCAATTCG